>JBBSPH010000163.1:0-6136 GCA_038258985.1 Flavobacteriales bacterium | reverse complement strand
AGAGCTTTTTTCTATTTTAATCTAGTAAAATGGTTTGGAGATGTGCCACTATATCTAGAAGAAACTACAAACTTCTCTGATGAGGTTGTATTTAGACCACGAGATTCTAAAGAGGATGTTTATGCCGCAATTATTGAAGATTTGAAATATGCCGAAACTAGATTACCATTATCTTGGGATACTCAGAATTTTGGGAGAGCAACTTCTGGAGCTGCGAAAGGATTTTTAGGTAAAGTATATCTGCATATGGCCGGTAAGCCATTGGAAAGAACTGAAATGTATGCGCTTGCTGCCACAAAATTTCAAGAAATAGTAAGTACAGGTGCCTATACCTTGCAAACAGATTTCGGTTCTATTTTTTCGTTGGCAAATGAAAATAACTCTGAATTAGTTTTTGTAAGACCTAATGTTGAGGATGATGCTGCCGGTACTTCACTCACTTTTTTTGCTGGACCACCTAATACACCATTCGCAAATAGGAATGGGCAATATCAGTTTGGTTTCTCACTAGATTTTTATAATTCTTATAGCGCGACTGATTTAAGACGTGATGTAACACTTCAATTCGAGTATGTTGACGCGCTAGGAAGAAACGTTGTTTACAATAGTCGAAACAATCCGGGTCAACCAGGAAACCCGGCTGGTCCTGGAAACCCAGCACTTCCACAAGGTGGTTATAGGGAACCGGGTGGTGTTGGTTTTGGTAAATTGAAAGATGCTCAAAATGATGTGTCTCCATTTGCTCACGACAATGACATAATTTACATGCGTTACGCAGATATCTTACTCATGCTCGCAGAGTCATTGAATGAATCTGGTAATTCAGCCGCAGCTCTACCTATATTAAATCAAGTTAGAACTAGAGCAGGGTTGGCAGCTATAACTGAAACTGATGTTACTGCTTTGAGAGAGATTATCAAACAAGAAAGAAAATGGGAATTGGCAGGAGAATATCAGGAATATGGTGATTTACAAAGATGGGGAGATATACAAAGATCTGTACCTAACAATGCGGCTTCAAGACGCATGAATATTCAATACGGAGAATTTATGGAGTTGTTGCCTATCCCACAGGGACAATTAATGGACAATCCCAATCTGACTCAAAATCCAGGATATTAGATTCATCTTAATCCTATTTATTGATTGTTAGCTAAAGGGTGAAAATTTGTTTTTCACCCTTTCTTATACATTCAAAATATAATCACTCATCTATTAATGATATTATGATATTAAAGAGCAGAGTTATCCTTTCTAAATATGCCTTTTCCAATTGTTCGTAGGTTTTGGTCAAAACGATACAGGTAAAAAAAAACAGAACGTAATTTTTATTCTTGCGGATGATTTAGGTTGGAAGGATCTTTCCAGTTATGGTTCTGATTTTTATGAAACTCCAAACATTGATGCGCTAGCAAAGGATGGTTTGTTGTTTACTGATGCATATGCTGCAAGTCCATTGTGCTCACCAACTAGAGCAAGCATTCTTACAGGTCAGGAACCGGGTAGGTTAAGATTTACAACTCCCAGCGGGCATGTGCCTCAGGTGGTTCTTGATCCAGAAGAAACATTTACTGCTGGCCCTCACGATAAGACAGCTACACCACAAACTCGAACAAGACTTCCCAACGAGTACCTCACGTTTGCCGAGGTGATGAAAGAGGAAGGTTATGCAACAGCCTTTATGGGTAAATGGCATCTAGGAAGGGAGCCTTACGTTCCAGAAAATCAAGGTTTTGATACGGTAATAGGAGGAAGGGAGCATCCAGGGCCTCCAGGACCTGGGCATTTTTTTGCACCATGGAATGCGGAAACTTTACCAGTCGTTCCTGACGGTACGCACATTAGCGATGTGCTGACAGATCAAGCGATGTTGTTTATTGATAACAATAAGAATGAACCTTTTTTACTTTGCTTATGGTATTACGACGTACATGCACCATTTCAAGCAAAACCTGAACTGATTGAAAAATACAGGAATAAATTGAACCCAGATCATATTCAACGTAGTCCCACCATGGCAGCAATGATTGAGACCATGGATAGTAATATAGGGCGCGTTATAAAACAAATTAAAGATCTTCAATTAGAGGACGAGACCATTATTATTTTCACGTCAGATAATGGTGGTAATATGTACGACGGTCCGGACAATACGAACCCGACAAACAATTATCCGTTGCGAGCCGGTAAGGGAAGTAACTATGAAGGAGGCGTTCGTGTACCTTTAATAATAAAGGTTCCTGGGATCACAAAAGCTGGAACTTTATCAAACGTCATTACATCAACGGTGGATCATTATGCAAGTTTATTAGAGTTATTGGATATTCCTTATCCCAATGATCAGGTTACAGATGGAGTGAGTTATGCAAAAGCACTATACGGAACATTTTATAATCGGGAACCGATGTATTCCACATTTGCACACAATGTGCTTGCCACAGGAAACCGTGCAAATATTTCCCTTAGGAAAGAACAATGGAAATTTTATAAATTTTATTACGATGGTGAAAAGTTGGAACATAGGTATGAGCTATACAACTTGAGTGAAGATCTCAGCGAAAGCAACAACCTTTCTACGATGATGCCAGAAAAGGTTCTTGAATTCAATAATCTTTTAGATGCTCATGTTAAGGAGGCCGGAATTCTACTGCCAAATAAAAATAAAGACTACGCGGGCAACTCTGCTGATGCCTGGTGGGGATCTGAACAAACAGAGGTATCAGTAGTCGATCACATGCTTAAGACCATTTCTACAGGTGAGAAACCTAAAATAGAAACGTTTTACACGCCAAATGTGAGCGATGGTATCTTTTACTTCAAGTTTGATGGGAAATCTACTGGAACGGGAAATGGATCTATTGCCTGGACCACGGTGCAAGAAAAAAAATACTTACCAGAAAATAATACGGCGTTTGAAATGATTCATGATGATCAATGGCATTCCTACACGATAAAGATTCCATTACAGGGTCGTTTGAGCACTATTCAAATAAATCCATTAGATAACAAGGGCAACATTTTGATGAAAAATTTGAGGTTGGTGAATGAAGGCAGCTACTTAATCCGCGACTGGCCACTTTACTAATTGAAATGAACCTCTTAAACAAGTAGCAGTTATTCCATACCCAATAATTATGAACCGACTATTTTTCATTTTACCCTGTCTGATTTTATTCACAGTTACATCAGCCTGTAAGGAACAGAAGGAGATCTTGGATACAAAACCAAGTAACGGTCAAAAACCAAATCTTTTGATCGTATTATCAGATCAGCATTCCTATGATATGGTAGGTGCTTACGGGAATGACCAAATCATAACACCAAATCTGGATCAATTTGCCCAGGAAGGTTTACGAATGGATAATGCGTTTGCAAACCAACCCGTATGCACTCCTTTTAGAGGAATGCTCATGAGTGGTATGCAACCTTTAAAAAACGGAGCTTTTATCAACGATGCACCACTATTGCCCAATAAAAGCAAGCTGCTTGGACAAATCCTCAAGGAACAGGGTTACCAGACCGCCTATATAGGTAAGTGGCATTTGTTGGGAGGAGAAAGGGATCGGCCCATTCCTGAGGGTGAACTGAGATATGGATTTGACACCTTATTGACCAATAATTGCCATGTAGACTTTAGACCTGGAAATTCATTTTTTTGGAATGCAGCCGGAGAAAAGGAATATTTTGATGAATGGGAAGTCTATGGACAGACTAAACAAGCCCTAAATTATTTGGATCATATCGATAAGAGCAAACCATTTGCCTTGATCGTGTCATGGCACCCGCCGCATGATTGGGGAAAATTTGAGGGTGTGGATGGTAAAATGCATTACAGGTATGATACGATGGAAGATTTGATGAAGCTCTATGATAGAGATTCCATTAAACTCAGACCTGGTCTTGATTCAACGCCAGATAGAAAGAGAATGTATCACGGCTACATGGCCATGGTGAGTGGTGTGGATAAAGCTTTCGGGATGCTCACCAACAAGTTAAAAGATATGGGAGTCGATGACAATACACTCACCATATTTTCTGCAGATCATGGGGACATGCTGGAATCAAATGAGGCTATATTGCCGAAGCAATACCCGCACGATTATTCCATGCACATCCCCTTTATAGTTAAGTATCCAAGGAAAATTAAAGCTAGCAGTAGCTCCAGCGAGCTTTTTGGTGCGCTCGATATTATGCCCACAATTTTAGGTCTTTTAGATGTTAAGAGCGAGCAGAATTATGACGGTATCGATATGTCTGGAACCATGGTGTCAAATAAGGGAAACACCCAAGACTTTCTACCGCTATGGCTGTATAGAAGAGGAGTTGCTAACAATAATAATTGGCGTGGAGTGGTAACTAAAGATTATACATATGCGATGGGTAGGGGAAAGGACTCTATCGCATTGACTAATGTGCTTTTTGATAGAAAAAAAGATCCATACCAGCTCAATAATTTGTTCTACAATGAAGAATATGCGCCGGTTCATAAAAAGTTGAAAGACTTGACCTTCAAATGGATGGAAACCTACAGCGATGCGTTTTACAGTGAGGAGGATTTTATGAGGGTAAGACCAAAAGAAACCTGGATGTACAACTACACAAAAAGCCCTTACGAACTTTTTGCTGCAGAAAGAGCCGCAGTGAAAAAGTAACGAATTTTACCTAAGATAGTGTCAAAGGCGCATTCATTGCAACGAGATTTATAAATATATCATTCCTAATGATTTTTGAGGGTATTCCGCTTTCGCGAAAGCGGAATATTTTCAATTTTTATACAACCCAATAGCCTCAAATTATTTAAGAATATTTACTGGTAGCAGTTGAATCAATAATAAAAAGATCAAAAGCAAAATATACAAATGAAGATTTTTGTCTCGCTCAACTTAATATTGATTTGCCATCTTTAACTATCGAGTCAGGTCTATAAATGGTTCAACCCTGACTTCTTTTGTTGGATCATAATCTGGATTTATGGACGGCCAGTATCTTTTGTCGACATTAACTTTAAGCCAATTCATTAATTTGTCAAACATCTGTTCTTTCAACTTAGGCATTGACATCGCTAGGTTGTTCCTTTCATAGGGATCGTTTTCAATATCATATAAATACAGACGTCCGTACCAATCAAAAATGAGTTTAAAATCACCATCACGAACAGCAGAATGAGGCGTAAGAGAGTAACCATCGTAAGGACTATTGTAGATCACATTGAAAGGGTAGTGCCAGTAGTGTTCCCGTTTAGTGTATGTGTTGTTCCTATTTTTTACGTCATTCAATAAAGGCATAAGATTCTGGCCGTCAATATCTTTATAATTGATACGGCTTGTGTTGCCAGATGCAGCTAAAACCGTAGGAAAGATGTCCGTACAATCTACGGGAATGTCGATCCATTGATCACCCTTGATTTTATTTTTCCAGCGAAAAATCAAGGGAACTCTAATGCCGCCCTCATTCAACGTTGCCTTTCCTCCTAAAAATGGGCGGTTGTCTGTACCATCTCCTTTAGGGGTAATCTTTGAGTCAATACCGCCGTTGTCAGACATAAAGATGACTAGCGTATTCTCTTCAATATCGAGCTCTTTTAATTTGTTCAATAAAGCACCTACAGATTGATCCATGCTCTTGATCATCGACGCATAGACAGGATCTTTATGTCCATTCCACCCTTTAGTTGTTTTGTTTTCAAAATGTGTGACGATACTATCCACGCCTTGGTAGGGTGAATGCACCGCAAAATTTGAAAAATATAAAAAGAAGGGTTGTTCCTTCTTTTTTGAGCGTTCCTCAATATAGTCAAGCGCTTGTGCGGTAAGGTCATTGGTTAAGTACTCTTCTCCAGTTTGTTTTCCAGAATTACCAAATTCCCATTCGGCTTGAGGCATTTTGGGAAATGCCGCCTTTGACGTGTTATCCCATGATTGACGCCAATTAAAATAGGCAGATCCTCCCGCATCTGCGTAGGCCAATGTTGAGAATCCTTGATCTGCTGGCTGATATCCCTGCGCGCCAAAACCACCAATATGCCATTTACCAATAAACGCAGAATGGTAATTTTTAAGTGCCTCTGCAATTAAAGTCTCGTCATTCCCATTATCAGCCGCAGTTCCCGCGGACAAAGCGGAGTTTGATATCCCGT
>JBBSPH010000162.1:0-6181 GCA_038258985.1 Flavobacteriales bacterium | reverse complement strand
TTGTTTGTATTTTTTCATGCAAGATCAATATAGATATTGAACCTAAAATAGTTGGGGCTAGCCCCAACTATTTTAAACTTACATGTTGCACTTATTACTTGAACTTAGAAAACACAAATTCCGCATGCTTTTGTGTTTGTTGATGTTCACTATTTCTACGTACTAAAAGATTTTTGCGCAATCCATACATTTTGCCTCGCGCAATAATTGTGATCTTTTATGTCTACAATGCGTAGCGGGTAATTCATACTGAAATTCAAATCGCGGGAATAGTTCAGTTCTTCTTCCAGTAATTGCGGTTTTGTGATATTTATAGGTTGTGGTTGATAAAGTTCGCTTTCGCGCAAGCGAACTTAACAACTGTAATTTTTCATAAAATCAGAGTATAGGTGCAAACAGCTTACGTACTGGAAATTTTTATTTTCCAATTCTAGGTTTATCTTAAATGGTTGAAGTAATTTGTCGTCATGGACCAACTATCACCATACCTGATCGCATTAACGTTTATGGGACTCAGTTTGAGTCTTATGACTTTTATCCAGGTCTATTCTGCCCGCATCAAGATTTCTTATACGATTCCATTATTACTATTAGGAGCAGTGCTATTCCTAGCGGGAGTGCCATTGCCATGGCCAGATCCCTTGTGGAATTTTGATACGGCCAAAATCATAAGCGAGATCATCGTGGTCGTGAGTTTGATGACCGCAGGCTTAAAGATAGGGACCCATTATGACTGGAAACATTGGAAAAGACCATTGTCGCTTGTTATTATCACGATGCCCCTATTTATGGTAGGAATCTACCTGATCGCCTATTACCTGTTGCAATTAAATGGTCCAGTATCCCTGTTGCTGGCGGCGGTGCTTGCACCCACAGACCCAGTGCTGGCCAGCGAGGTCCAACTGGAAGAGGAGCAGACCATGAACAAGAAAAATACCGGACTGCGGTATATCTTAACTGCAGAAGCGGGTATCAACGACGGCGTCGCTTTTCCATTTGTATTTCTGGCGATATTGTGGAGCAAAACGACCGATTTCCAAAGCATTGATTTCATGGAGTACGTGTGGTACTATCTGTTGTTTAAAATTATAGGCGGCGTGTTAATCGGTACGCTCATAGGGCTGGTCTACAGCAAGTGGATCTATGTACACGATAAGAAGGACAAAAACCTTATTCTTAAAGGTTTTCTAGCGCTAGCGCTCACATTCTTTGCTTATGGGATGGGAGAATTGTGCCATACTTATGGATTTTTAAGCGTCTTTGCAACAGGGTTAAGCCTTCAATATTTTAAGACAACATCAGAAGAGGCAGAAAATAAAAATCGCAACATTCTCACCTTTGTGGAAGAAACTGAAAAGCTACTGGTCACTATGTGGACGATCTTTTTCGGCGGCGCGATACTGTCTGGAATCCTTACCTATACGGGCTGGAAAGGAATTCTGGCCAGCCTTTTTATCGTTTTGATCTTACGACCATTGTTGGGGTATCTAGGGATCTGGATAACAGATATACGGCAAAAGAAAAAATGGGCGATCAGCTTTTTCGGGATCAAGGGAATTGGCAGTTTTTTCTACCTCAGCTTTGCGTTGATCGAGGGAGATTTCAAGGAGTATGACCAGCTATTCGGTATCTTATCCTATGTGGTCCTGTTCAGTATCCTGATCCATGGATTCACAAGCATACGCATGGTGGAATATTTTAGAAACAACGGTGCAAGCGATGAGGCATCTTAAAAACAATCTTCTAATTTATCGTGGTTCTAGCTTCTTCTTAATTATCAACAAAGGTTTAGTTTATGAACTCTTGACATAACTCGCTTTCGCGTAAGCGAGCTTTCCAACAACCAGTTGCAATCCACATAAGATCTGTCAAACATGGAAACATTGCATTTTTAACCGATTCTTAGAATGATTGATTAAGTGCAGAAAATATCGATTGTCTTTGTCATCGCTTAGAGTGACCGTTCGACTCAAACGTTTCCTCAGGCTAAGTCCGCCTGAATTTTGTCAATTGGCTATAAATAGTTGACTTTATATTTCCAAATTCTGCCACTAGTTCCATGACCAGATCTCTTTTCCGTTCGTGTTCCTTAGCCCGCATGAGATCATATTCCCGCTTGCCAAATTCCAGTTCCTTTCTCAACTATCCCTCGTTCTGACACAAGGTTCCCATTACTAAGGTGTTCTTACGTCGAAGACCCTGAAGATGATGGACCATTGATTGACTTTTGATCAAATTTTTTTCAATAATGACAAGACTATCCAACTCAACATTGATATGCTCCACCGTATCTATCCAGTGGCTCAACTCGATGAGATCTTTCTTTACACATAGTTTTCTATACGTCTCTAACTTTTCAAATGAGGTGATATTCAATGTTTCTTACAGTTTTGATGTAGGTAATTTCAATTTTCCCTGTATTTCATTGAAAAATTCGTCTTTGAGCCTTCTGTATTTATCGAGGTGATAGAGATAGCTGTGCCTGTAACTTTCATGCTCTGTGATAAAAACCATATCGCACTGCATGTCCTCGCACTCTATAATTTCCTGTCTCGATAATTGATACCGTTGCAGAGCGCTCAAAAGATTTTCATTTTCGGCATTCTTCTTTTCAAACTTAATTGTTTTGCTGATGCTGTTGAATCCTTTTTTTACATCACCAGAATACAATCCTATAAGGTTCTGCAATTCTTTTTTGATGTATTTTAAATGATTGATCCAGTTATCCAGTTCTATCGTATTGATTTTATGGGTGACGTCTATTTCATTGTCATGCGTGAAAATGGTGGTGTTTGAATTATTCATGGTGGTAAACGTTAGAGTGGAACATCGATTTTAGGTGCGTGCGCATCCTGGCTCACTTTGTTGATTTTAAGTTGCTGTTTCCCGCGTGGGAAATCCCAGCTCACATTATCTGTCTCTGCATAGCCAAAAAGCGCTGCGCCCATGGGAGTCAGTATCGAGATTTTGGACTTATCCATATCTCTATCTGCAGGGATGACGACTTGCAAGGTGGTTTTCCAACCAGTTTCTGAAGAAACCAAAACCTTGCTGTTGAATCGCACCACATCTTCTGGCATTTCCTCTTCACTCAAAATAGATGCGCTTTTCAATTCGTCACTCAGCCGTTGCAGGGATTTTTGAGTTTCAAAATCTTCCGCGTAACCAGATATGTTTAATATGCGTTTTAAATACACATACTCTTTTTTCTCTATAATTAAATTCCCGTATTTCATGGCTTTAGATAATGTGGTTCGTCAAATTTTTAGGTAGTAAAGGAAAGAGGAGGGAGAGACAGCTGTCACAACTAGCTCACGACCGTTGACTGAATTCATGACTATAATCAAAATATCAAATTCATTGCTGGTCACTCCCAACCTCAGTTTTCTTCATGTTTTTTATTTTAAGGAAATATTCCTCGCTGTATATATGCCTTTTCAATACGGCGTATCGCAATACAATAAGCGGCTGTGCGCATATCCATTCCTTCCCGCTGTGAATAATCATATACCTTTTCAAATGATTCCTTCATCTTCTTATATAGTTTGCCCATCACATCTTCCAGTTGCCAGAGTTCACCGTTGCGATTTTGTAACCATTCAAAATAACTGCCCACTACACCACCAGAGTTGCAAAGAATATCTGGAATAATAGTCACGCCGCGATCGAGCAACGCCTGCTCACCCTCGACATTAGTGGGGCCATTGGCACCTTCTGCGATTAAGGATGCTTTGATGCTATCTGCATTTTCTGCCGTGATTTGATTACCTAAAGCAGCGGGTATGCAGATATCACAATCCGTGGCAAAAAAGGTCTTACCGTCCAGCGGTTGGGATTCAGGAAAGTTGACGATGCTTCCATTGTTAGAGATGCTATAGTTATGGAGGTCTTCCACACCTATACCATTCTGGTTTTCAATACTGCCGAATGCATCCTGAACGGCTACTAAAACAGCACCTTCCTGCTCAAGAAAGTAAGAGGCCCAATAACCTACATTCCCGAACCCTTGGACTATGTATTTCTTACCTCTTAACTCCATATTATTTTTAGTTGCCCAGAATTTAATGTTCAGGAAAACGCCATAACCAGTTGCACGATCACGGCCTTCCAGTCCACCACTGCCATCAGGCTTGCCAGTTACCACATGCTGGTTTGCGGTGCGTTCTGCTGGTGGTCTTGTGCTCATGTAGGTATCTGCAATCCAGGCCATGGTCTGGCTGTTGGTATTCACGTCTGGTGCAGGGATATCATGCTCCGGTCCGATGTTGTCTGCAAGGGCAAACGTAAACCTGCGGGTGATACGCTCTAGCTCACCTTCAGAGTATAGCGATGGATCGAGCTTTATGCCGCCTTTTCCACCACCATAGGGTAGTCCTGCCAGCGAGGTTTTCCAAGTCATCCACATCGCAAGCGCTCTTGCCGCATCAATATCAACCGTCGGGTGATAGCGCAGGCCGCCCTTGTAAGGTCCCAATGCATTGTTATGCTGTACCCGGTATCCCGTAAATATCTCTACAGTACCGTCGTCCATTTTTACTGGAAAATTGACGACAATCTCATTGTTTGTAATGCTCAATATATTTCTGATATTGGGGTGTAGCTCAATATGGTCTGCTGCGCTATGGAACTGCTCCATCACGTTATCCATCATACCTCTTACGGGTATTTTGCTGGATTTTCCTTTCTTATCTTTTATCACTGGATTTATCGTGGTCATAATTTGTATTGTTTAAAAATCAACTGTGTGTGAATAACCTGTTGGTTACATTTCTTTCCTCATATCTTTTCTTGATATAACTACTCTTGACGGTACTGCAAGAGCCGGGAATACTGGATCTCTTGGAGAAAACGGCTGGAAATAAAGAGGCTATGTTCATTGAAACTTGTTTAAAACGATTTCACCATTATCTACCGCTTCTTGCAGTTGGATCGTCACACTGGTTAACGCATTAAAGAATTTACTGCCATCTGCTGGTTTCACCTTCACCTTAGTGCGGTTCTTGTTATCAATAGCAATATCTGTAACTATCACGGCACTACCATTGAGGTTTTTAGCCGGGAGGCCACCCTTTTTAAGGATGAAATTGCGGCGAGGGAAATCAACGTAGGTATAATCATCAATCGTTGCCTTATTGAGAATGATGGTATCACCAACCTCTATTGGGCTGCTGTTTTTCTCGCTGATTTGTGCTTGTGCGCTGATCATCCCTAGAGTCAATAAGCCTATTGTTAAATAATTTTTCATTCTAAAACATATTAGTTTTCAGTTGTCTGTGACGCAACCTACTGGTGTTAATAAATCTAAATGGACTGGGTTTTCCAGTTTCAAAGGAAACTTTTACTTCCTGAGATTGCCTTGATGTCATTGCTGTAATTAATTTGTTGAAAATCATAATTGATACGTTTACTAATTATGCCATGGCCATTTGTGGCTGGCTTTCTTTGATTACTGGTTTTTCCTGTACGGGCTGGTTTTTGCTGCTTTGTTCATAATACTCGCTACATGACCACACTTTGGTTTTGTCATGAGTCAACACGCAGGTGTTTCTATACAGGCAAGTAGGGCATAGGTTATAATCATGTTTATTCATAATTCATTTCTTTGATCACGTATAGGCAAACCAAATGCCATGCGATGCCACGTTCTAAGAATATGATTGTAATACGTTGGTGTTTAAATAGTTGTTCGCTTTCGCGAAAGCGGAACTCTAATAACAAACCGAGTAAAATTTACCCAGGGAGGGAAAAATGTATCATGTGTTTTGATTCAAAAAAGGAAAAAGAAAACGGTTATCGCCTCAACTTAAGCTACGATAACCTGAATATTTGTTGTGGTGTGGTATGAAAATACTTAGAATGAAGAGTATGGTTTTTTAGCGTGTTTTGCTTATAAGATTTGAATGCGCAAACGATTAACTCCTTTGTGTTGTGCATATTGAAAAGGAAATTGGTTTTTGTTGCAGAACGTAGAAACCTGATTAAAAAGCTAGGGGCATTTTTCCCGCGACAGTGGTAAATACTGATCAAGCGATAGGCGGAAAGCTGAATTACAAATCTAACTTGGTGCGCAAGGTCTTCCGGTCGATACCTAGAATTTCTGCAGCTTTTGTTTTATTGTTATCAGTAGCATTCAATACCTTCTGAATGTAGCGTCGTTCTATTTCCTTTAAGGGTACCAATT
>JBBSPH010000161.1:0-6194 GCA_038258985.1 Flavobacteriales bacterium | reverse complement strand
GCAGCGCTCAAACGACTCAAATTTGAGGAGCTGTTCTTTATCCAGATGGAGTTATTGCTACAAAACCGAATTAGAAAAACACAAATCAAGGGTTTTGCCTTTGAAACGGTCGGCGACCATTTTAATAATTTCTACAACTTCAACCTGCCGTTTGAATTGACGGGCGCACAAAAACGGGTGGTGAAGGAAATCCGTGCAGACATGGCTAATGGTGCGCACATGAATCGGCTTTTGCAGGGCGACGTGGGTTCTGGTAAAACAATTGTCGCGGTGTTGACTTGTTTATTGGCGATTGACAATGGTTTCCAGGCCTGTATTATGGCACCCACAGAAATCCTTGCGCAACAACACATGGCAGGTGTCTCAGAGTTGCTCGCGCCTACAGGTTTAAAGGTGGCTTTGTTAACAGGATCTGTAAAAACGAAAGAGCGCCGAGTGATCCATACCGCACTGGAGGATGGCAGCCTAGATATTCTCATAGGTACCCACGCTCTTATCGAGGATAAAGTCAAATTCCTGAATTTGGGTGTTGCGATTGTAGATGAGCAACACCGGTTTGGTGTTGCTCAACGCGCCAAATTATGGAAGAAAAACAAGCTCCCACCACACGTACTCGTCATGACCGCAACACCCATACCACGCACGCTAGCCATGAGTTTGTATGGCGATTTGGACATCTCTGTGATTGACGAGCTGCCGCCAGGTAGAAAGGAGATTAAAACTGTCCACAGATATGATAAAAATAGGCTGGGTGTCTTTTCCTTTATTAAGGAGGAAATAACAAAGGGCCGCCAAATCTATATCGTGTATCCGCTGATCCAGGAATCGGAAACGCTGGATTATAAAGATTTGATGGACGGCTATGAAAGCATCGTACGCGAATTTCCAATGCCCGATTACCAAGTGAGCATTGTTCATGGCCAAATGAAATCCGAAGATAAGGATTACGAGATGCAACGATTTGTGGAGGGTAAAACGCAAATCATGGTGGCAACTACTGTGATTGAAGTTGGGGTCAACGTTCCCAATGCCAGTGTAATGATCATTGAAAGTGCAGAGCGCTTCGGCTTATCGCAATTGCACCAGCTGCGCGGTAGGGTAGGCCGTGGCGCAGATCAGAGTTTTTGCATACTTATGACAAGCCACAAATTGAGTCAAGAAGCCAAAACTAGAATAGCTACAATGGTTGAAACCACAGACGGTTTCAAAATAGCTGAAGTTGACCTTAAACTGCGTGGTCCTGGCGATATCATGGGAACCCGTCAAAGTGGTGTAATGGAATTGCGTATCGCTGACATTGTGAGGGATAACGAATTGCTGGCGGTTGCGAGGAACACAGCGATCAACTTCTTACAGGAAGATCCATCTATCGGGCTGGAAAAAAATGCAACTGTCAGACGGGTAATGGCTCATTTACAGAGCAAGAAGGGCTTGTGGAAATATATCAGCTAGTGCCAGCGTTGGTGGGAAATCCTAAATCCCAAAATCTCAAATTTCAATTTTTAAGGTTTGATAAGTTAGAATATTCAATCATAATGCTTGGTCGAGCGGAGTCGAGAGCTTACTACGTAAAAGTTCAAATAAAATCTATCTGCAGATACATTTAGGGCGGTTAAAAGGCTTGAACTATTCAAAAGAGCCAAAAGTAGAATTTTAAAAATGCCTTAATAGTCTTGTTGGTAATTGCCGACGCTAATATTATAATCATAATTTTAGAAAATTACTTTTCTCCCTGTAATATTTTTAGCAGCTTTTTTTAGTATTGTCGATTGTCCCAAAATGCAGTAACCGTTAAGTCAGTTTCGGAAATTTTATAGTAAATGCTATAGTTCCCAAGAGAGGCAACTCGAATATCGTTGAAATTGGTTGATTTGTAAATTAGAGGCGTTTCTGCTATTTGATTAGTTCGTTCCGACACGGATTTTATAAGTTTCAGAGAATATCCATTCGATTTATTTCTCTTTACCCAATATTCTAAGATTCCGACAAATTGTAAATCGACAATTCTCGTCCAAACTACATTGCGTTTAGCCATTCCAGATTTCTCTTATTCATCGCCTCTTGTGAGATTAGTTTGCCATTTTTAATATCTTCTTCGCTCATTTCCAACATTACTTTCTGCTCACTAGTTAATTCGATGAATTCCGAGGAAGATGAGGTTGAGGTTATTAAATTGTCAAGAGCCATTAAAAATTCTTTGTCCTTAATTGATAGTAGTTTATCAATCAATCCGTTTCTAATGTTATCAACCGTTTGCATTGCTTTTGTTTTAGCGATAAATATCCTAAAAAGCTTTGAGTTCTCCTAAATGTAGAATAGCTGCTTGATTTTTCTTACCATCTTACAAATTACGGAGATTTAAGTTGTCATTGAAACGCGATTCCAAGTATGAAAGGTAATTCAAGAAAACCTCCTAAACCTCCATCCGCCTCAACTCCTCATAATTTCTCTTCAGCCTGCGTAAAAGAATTCCGTAGATCAAGCTGTACACCCCATAAAGGAATCCGCAAAATACGGCAAACGCCAAAGCCATAAAGGCCATAAAAATCGCGACAGATTTGAACGTGTGCTGCTGGAACTCTGCAGACTCGATGATTTTTGAAAATTCCGGAGCGTTAAAGAGAGCCATATAACTATAGATCAATCCGAATAGCATCACAAACACAATATTGTACCAGATATACCATTTCATGGTTCTCCTGGTCTTCAGGATATTTTTCATGAGCTGCCTAGCGGGTTGAGCGGCAGATATGTTTTTATAGTTGCTCCAGAATCTGTAGATAAAGAAAAGAACAACCGCATAGCTGAAAACATAGGAGCCGTAATACAGCGGTTCACCAATAGCAGTGATGAAGGGTTGGACATTCTCTCCATCCATATAAAATATATTGATAAGAGTAAGCAGAACAAACTCTGCTATCCCTATGTAGAAGATCCATTTCACAATGCTGCTCGAGTTTTTAGCAAGCAATGCCGTGAGCTGTACTTTGGAATACTGTGGGAAATCGCTTTTTTGCGACTGCCATTTTGACTTTAAAATATCTAATTGATCCATAGTTATGGATTTATAATGTTCGTTAATTTGGTCTTGATCCTATTCATCTTCACTCGTGCATTGACCTCGCTTATACCTAGTGTTTCGGCTATTTCTCGGTAGTTTTTATCTTCTAGGTATAAAAAAACCAGCGCCTTTTCAATGTCATTCAGTTGTTTTACCGCACCGTAGAGCAGCGTCAACTGTTCCATGGTTTCATCATCTTCCGTCGTGTCCTCGATCTTAAATTCAACCGTCTCATAGCGCTGCGTCTGCACGCGGCGTTTGGACTTACGATATAAAGTGATCGCCGTATTTAGGGCAACCCTGTACATCCAGGTAGAAAACTTGCTATCACCTCTAAATTTGGGATAAGCCTTCCACAATTGAATGGTAACTTCTTGAAACAGATCGTTATGCGCATCTTGATTATCCGTGTAGAGTCTACAGATCTTATGGACAATATTTTGGTTTGCTTCTAGCTGTTCAACAAATTCCTGTTCGAGATCAGAACTCATTGGTTGGGTTTGGTTAAAGGATTAGTGTCAAAAATAAGCGATGCGTTACAGGGCTATGAAAAGATTGTTAAGCGTCCGTCAATATTGCCTCTCATGCCTTAATTTTAACCAAAAACCAGCATGCACATTCCCACCAGTCAAAATCCAAGAGTTGTCATAGTAGGAGGTGGTTTTGGCGGTGTCTCGCTTTCGCGAAAGCTGACAGAAAACAAATTTCAGGTAGTATTGCTGGACCGGCACAACTACCACACCTTCCAACCACTACTTTATCAGGTTGCTACCAGTGGACTAGAGCCAGATTCCATCGCATTTCCATTAAGAAGCATAGTCGATGAAACTAGCGATTACTTCTTCAGAATGACGGAGGTGGAGCGGGTCAATGTCAATGAAAACACCGTAACCACAAGTATTGGAGACATTCCTTATGATCATCTGATTATTGCCACGGGAACCAAGACCAATTATTTCGGCAATGACAAGATTGAACGCAATTCCATGCCCATGAAATCCGTGCCGCAATCCCTAGACATACGCAGCCTGATGCTGCAGAATTTGGAAAAAGCAACCATTACCGACGATGTCAACGAGCAGCAAAAATTAATGCGCATTGTCATCTCTGGCGCTGGGCCAACAGGAGTAGAACTCTCCGGCGCTTTTGCCGAGTTCAAAAAAGGAGTGATCCAGCGCGACTATCCAGACCTCAATCCAGACTTTATGGAAATTCACTTGCTGGATGGTGCTCCTCGTGTGTTGCCACCTTTTAGCGAGAAGGCTTCCGCGAAAGCGGAGAAGTATTTGAAAACATTAGGCGTACAGATTCACTTGAACGAATTAGTAACAGATTTTGACAATGACACCGTCATCACAAAAAGCGGGATGAAACTGGAGACCGCCACTTTTATCTGGAGCGCTGGGGTCACTGGCAGCAAACCAGAAGGCTTTCACGACTTGAGTGTTCATGATAAATCTGGACGCTTGCACGTCGATCAATTCAACCGCGTCAAGGAAACCAAGAATATTTATGCCATCGGTGACATTGCGCTCATGAAAACCGACGATTTCCCAGACGGTCACCCGCAAGTAGCACAGCCCGCCATACAACAGGGAAACCATCTTGCCAAAAATTTTATAAGAATCGCTTCAGGTAAGGAGATGAAGCCTTTTTCTTATTTTGACAAGGGCTCCATGGCAACCGTGGGAAGGAACAAAGCAGTGGCAGATATTGGGAACTATACACTGGGAGGTTTTCCCGCATGGTTCGCATGGTTGGGCGTGCATCTTTACTTTTTAGTAGGTGTGCGCAATAGAATCGTAGTCCTGCTGAATTGGGCCTACAATTACTTCAACTTTGACCGCGCGGCACGATTGATCATCCGGCCTTATAGTAAAAAGATTGAACTGCCAGAAACAGTCAGCGAAATGGAAGAACAACCCGCGGATTAATTGCGCATTTAGTATCTTTGCAACCGCTTTTTAACAGATAGAAAACACACTTATGAGTACATACGATGTAGCAATAATTGGATCAGGACCTGGTGGCTATGTAGCCGCAATACGCTGTGCACAATTGGGAATGAAAACGGCAATCATTGAGAAATACGATACGCTGGGTGGTACTTGTTTGAACGTGGGTTGTATACCATCAAAAGCGCTACTAGATTCCTCACATCATTATGAGGATGCGACCAAACATTTTGAGGAACACGGTATCGAGATACCTGGAGATATTAAAATCAACTTTGAAAAAATGATCGCCCGCAAGGCAAGCGTTGTTTCACAGACTTGTGATGGTGTAGCGTATTTGATGAAGAAGAATGAGATCGATGTATTTACCGGTATGGGATCTTTTGTAGATGCGACCCACATTAAGATAGATGGAGAGAAAGAGCAAACTATTGAGGCTAAAAACATCATCGTTGCAACTGGTTCAAAACCAGCTAACTTACCTTTTATCAAATTGGATAAGGAACGAGTCATCACGTCTACAGAGGCATTGAAACTTAAAGAGATTCCTAAACACATGGTCATCATAGGTGGTGGAGTGATAGGATTGGAATTGGGTCAAGTGTATAGAAGACTGGGTGCTGAAGTAACTGTGGTTGAATATCTTGACCGCATCGCTGCAGCCATGGACAGTTCACTTTCCAAGGAATTGATGAAAGTGATGAAAAAGCAAGGTGTCAAGTTCCACTTATCGCATGCCGTTAATAAGGTAGAGCGCAACGGTGATGAGGTGACCGTTACTGCCAAAAACAAAAAAGGAGAAGAAGTAGAATTCAAGGGAGATTACGTATTGGTTTCCGTTGGTCGTCGTCCCTATACCGATAAATTAAATGCAACCGCTGCTGGCATAAAGATCAATGAGAAAGGCCAAGTAGAAGTTGACGAGCACATGAAAACCAATGTGGATAACATCTATGCCATCGGTGATGTAGTTCGTGGGATCATGCTGGCGCACAAGGCAGAAGAAGACGGCGTTTTTGTTGCTGAAACTATTGCATGTCAAAAACCACACGTGAACTATAACTTGATCCCTAATGTCATTTACACCTGGCCAGAAGTGGCCAGCGTTGGAAAAACCGAGGAAGAATTGAAAGACGCGGGAGTAGATTATAAAATGGGTTCATTCCCTATGCGAGCCT
>JBBSPH010000160.1:0-6210 GCA_038258985.1 Flavobacteriales bacterium | reverse complement strand
CTTACTAGAACAAAAAATAATCAATACTTTTAACCATATTAAATGAAAGTAAAAATTACTCTTTTAGGAACAGGAACCTCGCAGGGCATACCGATTATAGGTAGTGACCATCCTGTTTGCCATAGTGATGATTCTCGTGATAAGCGGCTACGGGTAAGCTGTGCGATTGAGGTAGGCGGTAAACGCTTTATCGTTGACTGTGGGCCAGATTTCCGACAACAAATGTTGGCAAATAATATTTCACAATTTGATGCCTTATTGTTTACTCATGAACATGCAGACCACACAGCAGGTTTGGATGACCTGCGGCCATTTTTTTTCAGGCAGGGCGCCATCCAATGTTTTATGAGCAAACGGGTGGAGGATTCTCTCCAAGAACGATTTAGGTATATCATGACTAAAATTGATAAATACCCAGGAGTACCTGATCTAGAGGTAAGTCTATTTGATACAGATGATTTTACAGTCAACGGAATTAACATTATACCAGTAAAGGCTGATCATGGTTTCTTACCCGTTCACGGTTTCCGCATAGGGAACCTTGCTTATATGACAGATGTCAAAACCATCGATCCTGTTGAGCTGCAGAAATTGCGAGGTCTGGATATTCTAATTATTAATGCGCTGCGCAAGGAAAGCCATAAATCCCATTTGAATCTAGAAGAAGCGCTTGATATTGTAAGGGAATTACAGCCCAAACGAACTTATTTCACACACATAAGCCATCATCTAGGATTCCATGAGGAGGTGGAAAAATCATTGCCAGAAAATGTGTTCCTTGCCTATGATGGCTTAGAACTAACAACAGAATCATGAAAAAAAGTCTATTTCTATACCTATTCATATTTGCATCTTTAATCGCACTAATCGTCTACATCAATGGTCGCAATTACCAAGAAGCATTAGAAAAGGATGTGATAAGCCTGCGCAAACAAACGATGGAGAAAGAGTCAATTCTGGACAGCATCAGAAATGTGAATTTCCAGCAACCACTCAACTTTACCCTAGAGCAACATCAAGAAGCAGAAAATTACCTGAATAAACTAGGCTTTACCGCAGAGGAAGTAAAGCAACAGGTGACTGATCAATTGCTGGAACTCAATCTTGAGACTGGTGGCAACCCGCTAGTGCCTTTTATAGGGCAGGGTAGAGGATTCCAGATTAATGACACTAGATTTATCAACCATAAATGGGTGCTGGTCAATTTTTCTGATAATAACCAGTGGGGCGAGTTGTTGATTACTTACACCATCGATGATGATAGAAATATCGACCTACAGACCACCGCATCCGTTCTCAATGATAAATACCGTTAGTTAGAGTCTGGATTCTAACCAGGCTTTCATATCAGCAAAATTATCGGGCGAAACTCCGTGACCTATTGGGTATTGTTTGAATACAAAATCCACTCCCAATTTTTCCATGACTGCTGGCGACTGTGCGGCCCATGCAAAGGGAACGACTTGATCCATGGTACCATGGGATAGGAAGAAATTGGTTGGGTTTTCGCTTTCGCGAAAGCGGGATTCCACATCTTCAAAACTCTCAACGAGATCTTTGTTCAAATAGCCTGACATCGCCACTACATTCTTGAATAGCCCAGGATCTGAAAGAGCTAAACCCAAGGATAATATAGCACCCTGAGAAAAGCCCAATACATTGATACTGGCTGCATCTACGTCATATTTATTGACTATTTCAGAGATGAAATTCCTGATCAACTGCATGCTTTCTCGAGCTTGCTCGAGGTTGGAAAACTTTTCCATGCTTGCCGTATAATCGATGGAATACCAGGCCGCTCCATAGGGAGGCATATCAAATGGCGCTCTTGCTGAAATGATGTGAATACCCGCATCCATCTGCGGTGCAAAGGAAAATAGGTCTTCTTCATTACTACCATAACCATGTAGTAATAGTAGGAGTGGAGCGTTCGATTGATTTGCCGGGCGGCTTATGTAATTGATACTTAATTCTGTTTGCATGATTATTTAATAAAACTGAACCATTTTTGAAACCATATACCAATTAGTGGCAATGGCGTGGTTTGATTTCTGGAAGCATCTAGTAATCCCATCAAGGCTATGAATACAATACAGCTAATGAGTAAAAGCGCAAGCCAGCCGTAAGGTATGATGCTACTAAATGCGCTTAAAAGTATCGCAATGATCGCAATTCCAAACATCTGGCGATGATGGAAAATTACAAAGGGTCGGTTTTTGTTGATATTCAATAGCAAGGCAACTCCCAGAACTGCGATAAAAAGCACGAGGTGAAAATAGAGTAAGAAAGCGCTGGCATACCCCAATAGCGCAAGGTTTTTGCCCTCTGGATTATTGTCCATACCAGTTAATTTTTGTGTTATTTATTATTCCTAGAACTTTTCCCTTCATCGACCTTCCTATAAAAAGACTGTTTTTTGATGGACTTTTGATGTCGGATTTTTCAAAAGTCCAAGCTATATCTGGGTCAAACAAAGTTAGGTTAGCAAGAGCTCCTTCCTCAATTTCTGGAACTTCTTGTTGAAAAGTGGTGTAACCCGCCGTCAACAATTCTACGGCTAGGGACGTTCCAAGAACAAGATTTGCCATCCCAAATGCGCTTTCTAATCCCAATGTACCGTAATCTGCCTGGTCAAATTCTACATTTTTAGATTCGATCATCAGTGGTCTATGGTCGGCAGTAATGATATCGACCGTTCCAGATTTTATATATGCCAATAGCTTTTCTACTTCCTCAACATCTCGCAAGGGTGGTTGTACCTTAAAGTTTGTGTTGTAATCCAATAAAGCATCACTAGCGGTAGTAAAGTGATGGATGGAAACACTACAGGTTACTGGAAGTCCTTCTGCCTTTGCTTTTTTAATCAGCTCAATAGAGCCGCTTGTAGTTATAGTAGGAAAATGAAGTCGCCCTCCTGTATACCGTACTACCTCAATGTCTCTGGAAACGCGAAGCTCTTCTGCAAAAACCGGAATAGTTTTCAACCCGAGTTCTGTTCCCGTTTGATCCTCGCTCACCATGCCCTTTCCAGCTATTTGGGCATCCTGTGGATAAGATTGTAGAATGCCACCAAATGGTTTTGCATATTGTAAACCTACCTTTAGGAGATTTACATTTTCTATAGATTTTTTATAATCGTAAAAGGAGACCGCGCCAGCCTGTTGCATGTCGTATAGTTCCGCTAGGTGATCACCATTTTGATCTAGTGAAAAATTACCAACAGGCAGGACGGTTACCGCAATTCCAGTACTTATGGATTTCAAATAATTGATTCCGCTGGCATCTTGCGGGTTTGGTTTGTTGTTAGGCAAGAGCATGATGTGGGTAAATCCACTCTTACTGGCAGTTGCAAGTCCATTACTCATGGTCTGTCGCTCCTCAAAACCAGGCTCACCGAAGGTTACACCACTATCAAACCACCCGACGGAAACGTGTAGGTTTTCAACTGTATATATCTTAGCATCAGTATCTTCAATGGATTTAGCGATTTTTTCAATCTTTCCATTGCTAATTAATAGATCCATCTCCTGATCATGAAAGGGACTTGTTTCACAGACAATACGAGCTTTTTTGATGAGGATCATTTGATGAGTTTTAATATCAGCATTTCGCAAATTAGAAAAAATAGGGCAGCAGCAATAAAATATTTCCAGAGTTCCAGTGCGTTTCGATCTTCTTGAAAGTCCCGAATGAAAGCTGTTACACTTTCCATGGGTTTTTGACCCAGTTCTTCGTCGCTGTAGTAGTCTAATTGATTTTCTTCCCTGGAAATATTGAATGAAATTTTGGCTACCGATTCATCTGCTTTTAAAACGGCATACGTTCCGGGTTGGTCAATCTCACTTCCTGTCTGTAGCTCCACATAGGCGTCAAATGCACGCTGCTCTGGAATAAATTGTTGATCAGCATTTTGCAACTGCAACACTTGATCCACCTCTAATCGTACAGGCACATTTACCTGGTTATTAGTTCCCAATTCTCCATATAACGCCATCGATGCAGCAGTGCGCAGACCTAACTTGTAAAACACGGGAACCACCAAGGGAAAATTCTGGAAATTGGAATTTTCCTCATTCAGCGGTGCGGTAAATACATAAGTGTTACCGTTCTGGAAAAGAAAGGCAGATCCATCGTCATAGGATAGGATTTTATTGGTTCCCGCTTTCGCGAAAGCGGTATTCTTCACATACGGGTATTGAAAATTTGTCACGCGCTTGCTGAAGACATTGTTCAACAATGGGTGTTCAAAATTGATGGTAGTGATCCGTTTTTCAACTGCCGTCTTGGTCACATCTGAAATACCAGAAATGGAGGAATAGCCCTGACCGACAAGGGCAGGAATTACAACAAGTGTATTGCCAGCTCTAGCAAATGCATTCAATTCACTAGCGAGACTAGTTGGAATGCTGGGTGCTTCATTTAAAATAACAACTTGTTGATCTTTGATACTATTGTAATTCAATTGAGAAGAGGTGACCGTTTGATACTCAAACTCGTCAGCAGTAAAAATTTTAGATAAAAAATCTGAGGGGCTGTCGTTGACGTGAAGAATCTTGATCTTTTCCTTTTTATTAGTTGATAGGTAAAGTTTGTTATCAAATGCAAGTCCCTCATCCTCCAGTAGCAGGTAGCCATCCAATTCCAGATTTTGCGGGATTTGGAAACTTGCGCTGCCGCCATTCTCCGTGAGTGCTGCGGTAGTCTTAGCAAGCAGGATGTCATCGTTATAAAGGCTAACAGTCACCGGTTGATCTGTCGAAATATTTGAGGAAATGCTAGCCTCAATGTACGTCTCGTTATCCTCATCAATGGTCAAGAAAGCAGAATCAAGGCTTACATTCAGTAATTCGACCGCCGTCATTTGGATTAGTTCTTTGTTGAGCGTACTATCTTGATCTGTAAAAGATTGATCTTTATGACGCTGAAAGTCTGAAATCCAGACCAGCTTTGCAGATGCACCTTTCTCCGTCAGGGATTGGGCTTTCAGGGATATTTGATCTGCAGATAGTGCCGTGGTGGAAAAACCTGCTGTGAGCAAATCGTTTGCGATCTCTTGACGCGTTACGTTTTTAAATACTTGGTCGTTCGTGAAGATAGTAAACTTGAGATCTGCGGGTAACTTTTCAATAAGCTGATTGATAGCTGTTTGATAAAGTATGCCTTCCGCACCTTTTGCCTGCATGCTGTACGAGTTATCCAGATAAATGACTAGATTTTCATTGGTTGCTGTATTCCCAGTTGCAAAATAGGGTTGTGCAAAAGCGAGAACCAAACATGCGATAGCTAGCAATCTAGCGAGTAGGGCAAGCCACTTTTTAAGTGTCCGGCTTTTTCTTGATTGTGTAACAAGTGGCTGTAGAAAGGCTACATTAGTAAAGGCAACCTTCTTAAACCTGCGTAACTGAAAAAGGTGGACAATAATCGGAACGAGTAGAAATAAAAGCCCGTAAAGTACCGTGGGATTCTTAAAAAGCATCGACTATCTGGATTGCTCAAAGATAGGTTGTTCCGCAGGAATGGCAAGTTTTAAAACAGTCATGCAACCACTATAATTGCTTAAAAGCTCCCAAGCCAAAAAGTGCGAAATCATACTTGACAGGATCTACTGGATCAAGTTTACGCAAGGCGATATCCAGCTCTAGAACTGCCTTGGCATCGTTTTGTTTACGTTTTAAAAGTTTCAGTTTACGGGATATGTTTCCCGTATGAACATCTAACGGTAGGGAAAGCGCGCTCATGGGAATCTGGTTCCAGATCCCAAAATCCACACCGTTGTTATCCTTTCTGACCATCCATCGCAGGAACATGTTGATGCGTTTTGCGCTGCTGTTCTTCATCGGATCGCTCACGTGCTTTTGTGTGCGTGGGAGGTGATCCACCCGGAAAAAATCTTGTTTGAACTTTGATATTCCCTCTTGCAGATTTGTGGATGATGAGTACGCTTTCGCGAAAGCGTACTCCAGTCCACCATTGTGCAATTCAATCGATTGAAGAGCATTCATGAAGGTCCTGCAATCGTCTGCATTGAAAGTCCTATGTATAAAACCCTCAAATCGATCAAGGTCGTCTGGCTGAAAATTCTGGATAAAATCTGCCGGCGCATTGTCCATCAATTCCATCAATCGGTTTGCATTGTTAATGATTGACTTGCGGTTACCCCAGGCGATAGTTGCCACGAGAAATCCAGCAATGGCAATATCTTTAGGATTG
>JBBSPH010000159.1:0-6259 GCA_038258985.1 Flavobacteriales bacterium | reverse complement strand
GTAAAGAACAAAAGTTCTACTTTTTTTGGGAGAGTAAGTGGCGATAGCATGATTGATGCTGGTCTTGAAGATGGTGATCTTCTAGTAATTGATAAAAGCCTAAAACCTAAAGATGGTAATATTGCAGTTTGTTTTTTAGATGGAGAGTTTACTGTAAAGCGCATCAAAATAGAAAAAGACCGCATGTGGTTAATAGCTGAAAATAGAAATTATGCACCCATCGAGGTCAACGAGCATAATGATCTAGCTATATGGGGAATTGTAGTCAATGCCGTCAAATACCTTTTGTAATGTTCGCCCTAATAGATTGCAATAATTTCTATGCCAGCTGCGAAAGGGTTTTCAATCCTTTACTCAATAGCCTTCCAGTGGTAGTGCTATCAAATAATGACGGCTGCGTGATCGCTCGTAGTAATGAGGCCAAAAAACTAAATATAAAAATGGGTACTCCAGCTTTTCAAGTGCTGCCTTTGGTAAAATCTCATCATTTACAAATGTTCTCTTCAAATTACGCACTATATGGAGATATGAGTGCCAGAGTTATGTCTCTGCTGGCAGATTTTGCTCCAGATATTGAGTTATATAGTATTGATGAAATCTTTTTAAAGTTGGTGGGTTTTGAAAATTTTATCCTCCACGATTATGGCTTAAAGATGAAAATCAAGGTCTATTCTGGTACGGGCATTCCTGTCAGTGTAGGGATCGCTCCCACAAAAGCATTGGCCAAGGTGGCAAATAAGATAGCAAAGAAGTTTTTCAAAGAAACCGGTGGTGCACACGTCATCGACACTCCAGAACTCATTGAGAAAGGATTGCGCTGGACAAAAGTGGAGGATGTTTGGGGTATAGGTAGAAGATATGCGGCAAAGCTGAATGCTATCGGAGTTCTTACTGCCTGGGATTTCACCCAACTCCCAAAGCAATATGTCCTTAAGGAAATGAGTATCGTCGGTCTGCGTCTGCAGAGGGATCTGTCTGGAGTACCTACTCTAGATTTAGAAGTAACTAAAGCTAAAAAGAACATGGCGGTGACCAGATCATTCGGTAAAAACCAAAGTTCCTATGATGAGGTACGCGAGAGGGTGTCAATGTATTGCGCTAAGCTGTCAGAAAAATTGCGTAAAGAGAACAGCTGCTGCAGTCAGATATACCTATTCGTGAATACAAACATCCACCGCACGGAACTACCACAATACAGTAAAGGGATTTCAATCAAACTACCTTATGCTACAAACTCTACAATAACGATAACCAAATCTGCTATAGAGGGTTTAGAGCTAATTTTCAAAAAAGGCTACTTGTATAAAAAAGCAGGCGTGGTAGCCATGGACCTATCACCGGAAAGCGGCAGACAGTTTACACTCTTTACAAATGAAGATCCCAGACACCAACGTTTGATGGCAACTATAGACGGAATAAATAAGAACACCTTTGGAAATGTCAGATTCGCAGGGCAGGACCTACAGAAAACATGGAAGATGAGACAAGAATATAGAAGCAATCGTTTTACCACAAGACTAAACGAGATCATCACAATTCACTGCTGAATCATAAATTTTACAGCGTTAATTTTGAGTTTAATTTAGAAGCTTAAGTCTTTGGAGATTAACAGGAAGATTAATTTGCGAACAATCGAAACACCATTCTAAACTCACTTGGCAGTATAGTAAGTAATAAGGTATGCTTCATTCTTTATTTTCCCTTATTTGGTAGAATTAAATCAAACCCCCAATATATTAAGAAAAGTATGCACATTAAGAACTATGATTATCGTGCAAGTTGGAAAAGTCTTTATCTATTACGTATTTATTAATATATTTTGGGGTTAGATGTTATAATATATTGACGATAGTATTAGACGAGTTAAGAAATGCCCAAGTTCTTAATAGCGTATTTCACTACTATCGAGAAGACAGTAAACGTACGATATCCATAACTAATTACTAATTTTCTACACCTTGAGTGGCAGATATTGCTTTTGATAAATTCCAGAATGGAATGGATACATAGGTACAAGTTGCTAAAACATCAAATATGAAGTGCTCAAATTATTACGCTTTTCGAATTCAATAGATAAGCCTGTTATGTCGATCCTTTCCTTAATTGCGAGTGCGATCTAAATTAGAGCTTCAAACTAATCTCTGGCTAACAAATTTTTGATTAGATAAATAAAGTGATAAAGTTTAAAACCATTATGTTGTCTAGATACCGTCTAGAAGTCTAATAAAAAAACCACATAAAACTGAAAGTCAGTTGAATGTGGTTTTAGTCCGTGGAGTCGGAGGGATTCGAACCCTCGTCCAAACGAGCGACTTCATCGCTTTCTACATGTTTAGTTTCTATTTAGGTTTTCGTGGGCTTGCCGGTCAGAAACTACCAACGCATCCCTTATCTTCAATTGAGTGTCTCCTCAACATCAAAGCCCTGATGAGGATAGGTCTATATTTACGAATTCTCTATATCAAATGCCATAAACCAAGGCCTTTGAGAGAATTCCTGCATGCCCACCTAGTGGGCCGAGGCACATCCTACTGTAATTCGGATTATGCTGCTAGGGCGTAGTTGTTCTCGCCGTTTGAAAAAGTGAATCATGATATTTAAGAGCTATGTTCCAGCGCTCTACATGCTTACAATCAACCCGGTCCCGCTGTCAAAACCAGTCGACCCCAGTAATTCCCCTTGGTTCCATACTCTATGGTTCTAAAAGGATGACAAATATAATTCTTTAAAAAGGATACTATTCATTAATTCATCCCAAAAGGGTTGCCAATTATCTCCAACCTACGGCTAATGTAAACCATATGAGCATAATATTTTGGCAAATATTTAGTAGATAAAAGGATTAAAAACTACTTTCACCAGATAGCTATACATATTTACCTGTTTTATGTCCCTTATTTCCTACCGCAACATTGGCTTTGTAGAATTGTTCTTTTTTGAAAATTATGTCATTTCACAAATAAAAGAAGATACCTTACTAGATATTCCAACCAACGAATCACTTATTGCAGCGGTTAACTTGCACTACAATGGCAGGAGATTCGTTTATGTTTCGAATAGGATAAATGCATACAACGTAAGTCCTCTTATCTATAAGGACTCCTCCAAAATGGAAAATTTATTGGGCGTTTGCATCGTGACAAAAAAGGGTATTGCCCAAGAGACCGCAACCTTTGAAAGCAGGTTTTATGACAAGAAATTCCATGTATGTGAACAACTGCAAGATGGTGTCAACTGGGCATTGCATGTGATTGATTGGAATGAACGACAGGATCAGAACAAAGCTATTTCTTAATTCCAGTTATAGATCCACGGTTGAGCTATGCATAATCTCCAATCCTAACTTTTATATAAATCAAGGTTTGTGGTAAATTCCGGTAAATTGTACCAACTATTTCCTTAAGGGCAGCTTTTACCACGACAGGGCAAATCGTATCTTGCTTTCAAATTGCCCACAATGAAATTTGCCTTGATCAAAGAACGTAAGAATCCACCTGATAGACGCGTGGTATTGTCGCCAGCACAGGCTGCCGCGGTAGAGTCCGCTTTCGCGAAAGCGAAATTACTGATAGAACCATCGCAAGTAAGAGTATTTCCTGACGACAGCTACAGGAAGGCGGGAGTAACCGTGACGGATAGCCTAAACACTGCAGACGTTTTTATAGGTGTCAAGGAAGTGCCTATTGAGGCATTAGTATCTGGTAAAAAATACTTTTTCTTCTCTCACACCATTAAGAAACAAGCCTATAACCGTGAACTGCTACAGGCAATATTGGACAAGAAGATTGAACTCTATGATCATGAGACAATTGTTGATGCTCAAGGAAATAGACTCATTGGTTTTGGCCGCTATGCAGGATTGGTAGGTGCATACAATGCATTTAGTGCACTAGGGTTGCGTGATGGTTTGTTTGAACTCCCCAAAGTCAATGACCTTGCAGATTTCGATGCCGTAAAGGATCAATTGAACGGCATTAAGAAAAAACTACCGTCCATTAATATCATAGCTACCGGTACGGGTAAGGTTGCTGGTGGTATACGGGAGATACTTGAGGTTCTAGGTATCCATGAGTTGACGCCTAAAGAATTCTTGCAACTGAAACATTTTAAGAATAGCCAGACGGTGTTCACCCAGCTGGACGTTGAGGATTATTACATTAGAAAGGATGGCCATGAACCTACCAAAACCGAGTGTTATAATAATCCCGAATTGTTGAAGTCAGATTTCATGCGTTTTGCGGAGGTCGGCGATCTATTGATTACCGGGCATTTCTATGGTGACGGTGCACCCTATTTTTTCACTCGGGAAGACATGAAATTAGATACGTTTAATATTTCACTGGTGGCAGATGTGAGCTGCGATATTGATGGGCCCATCGCTTGTACGATACGACCCTCAACTATAGAGCATCCTGTCTACGGCTATGATCCCATTATTGAAAAGGAGGTCGATTTCAAATCACCAGGGTCCATCACTGTTATGGCGGTGGATAATCTGCCTTGCGAGTTACCTAAGGATGCCAGCGAGGGATTTGGCGAAATGTTTTTGGAACACGTTTTTCCTGCTTTTTTCAATGATGATGCAGATGGTATTCTGTCAAGAGCCAGAATGACAACTTCCGAGGGTAAACTGACGGCACGATTTGCCTACTTGCAGGATTTTGTCGATGATCCTAAAACACAATTCTAGAAGGGTAAAGATTTAATGTTCGCTTTCGCAAAAGCGAACTATTTACGCACATACGTAAAATTAGTTTTTTTAAGGTTATCAACTTATAGCTACACCTGTACTGAAGTAAGTAAATGAACCCAGCTGAACAATATGTACTAGAGGCACCATCGCCATTTCGGGAAATTATGATCCATTTAATGGTTCTAATTGAAACCGCTGCGCCAGATGCTGTACTGCTCTATAAATGGAAATTGCCCTTTTATTACCTAAATAGCAAGATGTTTTGTTTTCTCAATTATAGAAGGACATTTGTAGATGTAGGGATTCCAAATGGCATATTGCTGGCAACCCGACCGCAACTAATTGCTGGTAAAAATCGGAAATCTTTGAGGTCGCTGCGATTCCATACATTAGAAGACATTGACGATAACACCGTTCTTTCCATCCTTGCGGAATTGCTAGCCCTGCAACCACCTCATAAGAAATAAGTCATGATGGGCAGGTGACGGCCCGAAATATTACTGGGCTTGCTACCTGTCACAGTAAAACCCATGCACTTGTAGAATTCTACGGCATGAGGGTCTGCATGCAGGGAAATTTCATTTAGGTCAAGTGGCGTACAAAGTGATAATAAATGTTGCACCAGTTGCCTACCTATCCCTCTTTTAAAATAATCTGGATCAACAAACAGCATATCCATATAAACCTGAGTTCCCTGTACTTGATAGGAATAGAATCCTAGAATTTGTCTATTGATTGAGTAACCGTGCACTTCAAATTTTTCAAAATAGCTAGACGTTACGTTAAGGTCATCGATCCACCCTTTCATCTGGGCATAGTTATAACCCCAGTGCGCTTTAGACCGGTAGGCCAGTTGTGTTAATTCATGCGCCTTGGATGGATCCAGTTTGCTAATCACAATCGTTGCGCATAAAACCTAATTATCAGATTCATATCCAGCAGGGCGTTTCCAACGCACGGGTGCTTTGGGTTCTGGTTTAAGGATAAACTCATCCGTTTTTAAAAGTTGCAAGGCTTCTTGAACGGCACGTTCTAGTTGTGGGTCTATTCCTTTTATGGTCTGGGAAGGAGTTTGTATGACTTCTATATCTGGCGAGACACCTTCACCCTCAACGGCCCATTCACCGTTCAGGTCATAAAAACCACCGCGAGGTGCAACCATCCTACCTCCATCAACAAATGGTGGCGTATCCCATGTTCCTACCAATCCACCCCAGGTACGAGTTCCTACAATGGGTCCTATCTTTCGCTGCTGGAACATGTACGGCAATAAATCACCACCAGATCCCGCGCGTTCATTTATAATCATGACCTTAGGACCGAATATACCTGCCATGGGTGTGGTCCATGGACGATTATCATTTGCCTTACTGTTGAAGTATCCGAACGGTTCACGTTGTAGAATGTCGATAATATAGTCGGCAGCGCTTCCACCACCGTTGTTGCGCTCGTCAATAACGATTCCCTTTTTATCCTGCTGGCTGAAGAGGTACCGATTGAATGAGGTAAAACCAGGCTCGCTGGTATTAGGAACATAGACGTATGCTAGCTGTCCGTTGGATAATT
>JBBSPH010000158.1:0-6261 GCA_038258985.1 Flavobacteriales bacterium | reverse complement strand
CTGTAAACATAAGTGTGCGAAAACTGTTATTTTTAGACTTTCAAAAATACAGCGAAAAATCGCCCACTACATGGCAAAGCAAAGGAACATCAGAATAGGAATTAGTATCGGCGATCCCAATGGTATAGGAGGTGAAATAATCCTCAAGGCTTTTGAGAATCCAGCTATGCTAGAAATGTATACACCAGTTATTTTTGGAAGCACACGTCTATTCTCTTTTTACGCAAAGGAAATGGGACTTTCTACCAAAATCCATGGAATCAAATCTACAGAAGAGGTCGTTGCGGCAAAGTTTAATGTAGTCCGATTGTTGAAAGAAGATTTTACGGTAGATTGGGGCCAAACCAGTAAAGAGGCAGGAGAAGTCGCTATCAAAAGCTTAAAAGCAGCGGTAGAGGCGTTGAAAAGCGGAGAAATAGACGTTCTAGTAACCGCTCCCATTCACAAGGAGTCCATACAATCTGAAGACTTCAAGTTTCCGGGACACACTGATTTTCTCAATCAGGAGTTAGAAGGAGAAAGCTTAATGTTTATGGTGACTGAAAACTTGAGAGTTGGTTTGTTGACTGACCACCTTCCTATTAGTGAGGTTTCCAAGAATATTACAGACAAATTGATTAAGACTAAGATAGGTACTATCAAGGAATCTTTAAAAAAGGACTTCAGTATTACAAGACCTAAAATTGCAGTCCTAGGAATTAATCCACATGTAGGCGATAATGGAGTAATCGGGACTGATGATCAGGATAAATTAATACCTGCACTTGAAGAGTTGAGAGAAGACGGTAATATTATTTTCGGCCCATACGCAGCAGACGCTTTTTTTGGTAGTGGAAATTTTAAAAATTTTGATGCAATACTTGCCAGTTACCACGATCAGGGTTTAATTCCTTTTAAAACATTGAGTTTTGGTTCAGGGGTTAATTTTACGGCTGGCTTAAGTCACGTAAGAACTAGTCCAGATCATGGGACAGGCTTTGATATAGCTGGAAAAAACGAGGCTAACCCCAGTTCAATGATAGCTGCTATCCATACCGCCGCAGCTATCTACCACAACCGCAAGATGTACGATAAGTTGACGGCAAACCCTTTAAAACCCCAGTCTAGAAAACGTAGGGAATATTAACAATAGGTTTTTAATAACTTTTATTATCTTTGCCGCCTCTTTAAAAAGAGAAGATTATGAAACTCAAGGCATTCAATATCGCCTTTGCTGGATTAAAGCAAGGTAAACATGAATTTCAATTTGAGCTTGATAATGAGTTTTTTGAAAGTTTTGGATATGAAGATTTCAACACGGCAGCAGTAGTTGTAGACGTTGAACTGGATAAGAGATCTACCCTTATGGATCTTATTTTGAAAGGTTCTGGAAGCGTCAATGTAAACTGTGACGTGACGGACGAGCCTTTTGATATGACAGTTGACGCTAGTATTGCTATTGTTGTAAAGTTCGGTGATGAGTTCAATGATGAGAACGAGGATTTGTTAATCCTTCCTCACGGCGACTATCAAATGAATATTGCGCAATACCTGTATGAAATGACAGTTCTATCCATTCCTTATAAAAAGATTCATCCAGGAATTGAAGACGGTACGTTAAAGTCAGATGTTCTTGATAAATTGGAAGAATTGAAACCTTCAAGTCCTCAAGAGACGGAAGAAAATATAGTAGTGGATCCTAGATGGGAAGCACTTAAAAATTTAAAAACGGATAATAATAAATAGCCATGGCGCATCCTAAGAGAAAAATCTCAAAAACCAGAAGAGACAAAAGAAGAACGCACTACAAAGCAACGGTTCCTCAAATTGCTACAGACTCCACTACAGGTGAAGCTCACCTTTACCATAGAGCACACTGGCATGAAGGTAAATTATACTACCGTGGCAACGTCTTGATTGACAAGACAGAAGTTGCAGAAGCATAACACTTCATATTGATTACATCACTCTTTTTGAGTGCTTTTGTTTAAGAATCGATAAAAAATGACACGTTTTTTCAGTAAAACGTGTCATTTTTTGTTGTTTTTTAGTAGCTTTCAAGGCTGTAGTAAATTATCTAGACCTAAAAGTATGACGGACATAAAAGCGGCCATAACCGCCGTAGGTGCATACGTTCCTGAATATAGACTCACTAATGCCATCCTGGAAACCATGGTGGATACAAATGATGAATGGATCACCTCGCGAACAGGGATCCAGGAACGTCGCATACTGAAAGACCCTAGTAAGGGAACATCTTATCTTGCCATCGAGGCAGCTAGAGACCTCATTAATAAATCGGGAATAGATCCTTTAGAAATCGATCTAGTCGTGGTTGCAACGATCACTCCAGATTTACCAGTTGCCTCTACAGCAGCGCACGTAGCCACTCAAATAGGGGCGATCAATGCTTTTTCATATGATCTAATGGCTGCATGTTCCGGGTTTTTATACGGTATGAGTACCGCAGCAGCTTATATAGAATCGGGAAGATATAAGAAAGTGATGGTAATAGGAGCAGATAAAATGTCCACCATTATTGATTATACCGACCGCGCTACATGTATCATATTTGGAGATGGGGCTGGAGCGGTTCTTTTTGAACCCAACTTTGAAGGCAATGGTTTACAAGATGAAATACTTCGCTCTGATGGCAGTGGGCGTGATTTCTTGAGTATAGAGGCGGGTGGATCGCTACTACCTGCATCGATGGAAACGGTGAAGAACAATCAGCATTACGTCCATCAAGATGGTAAAAATGTATTTAAACATGCCGTGACTAATATGGCAGACGTAGCAGAACAGGTCGTTCAACGCAACAATTTGTCAAATGAAGATATCGACTGGCTCGTACCACACCAGGCAAATAGAAGAATTATTGATGCCACTGCCAATAGGATTAACCTACCCAGTGAGAAAGTGATGGTGAACATTCACAAATATGGTAATACAACTAGTGCAACCTTACCGTTGTGTCTCAACGATTATGAAAGCCAATTAAAAAAAGGGGATAACCTAGTTTTTGCTGCCTTCGGTGGTGGATTTACCTGGGGCTCCATTCTTTTAAAATGGGCCTACAATAACTAATACCCTAAATAACTTAACCATATGGAACTTAAGGAAATACAAAACTTAATCAAGTTTGTCGCAAAATCTGGCGCAAGCGAGGTGAAATTAGAGATGGATGATTTCAAGATCACTATCAAGACAGGTTCAGACGAGCCGAGTGTAACGTACCTACAGCAGCCTATGCAGGCAGCGCCACAAATGCAGCAACAAGCGCCAGCACCTCAACAAGCAGCCACTTCTGCCACGGCAGCGCCAGCAGCAACCGCGGTCGAGGATAAATACATCACCGTTAAATCACCAATTATCGGTACGTTCTATAGAAAGCCCGCACCAGACAAGCCTAATTTTGCAGAAGTAGGAGATAGCATCAAGGTAGGAGACACCCTGTGTGTTATAGAAGCGATGAAACTCTTTAATGAGATTGAGAGTGAAATTTCCGGTACCGTAGTAAAGATTCTGATCGACGACTCCTCACCTGTAGAGTTCGATCAGCCGTTATTTTTAGTAGATCCTTCCTAGTCATTCAATAGGATTGATGCAGTAACCGTTGCGGTTTTAACGCTTTTTTTTGATTTCGCTTTCGCGAAAGCGAAATACCAGTAATTCAGGGTCATCAAACGATGGCTTAGAACATAAAACCGCAGCTAAACACCAACTAAAAAACACATATCATGTTTAAAAAAATATTGATTGCAAACCGCGGCGAGATAGCATTGCGCGTCATTCGTACCTGTAAGGAAATGGGAATCAAGACCGTAGCCGTCTATTCCACCGCAGATGCTGATAGCCTGCACGTCAAGTTTGCAGACGAGGCCGTTTGTATAGGACCACCACCTAGCAGCTTGTCCTACCTTAAAATGTCCAACATCATAAGCGCCGCAGAAATTACCAATGCGGACGCTATCCATCCTGGATATGGTTTCCTTTCAGAAAATGCAGATTTTTCCCGTATCTGTGAGGAGCACAAGATCAAATTTATAGGTGCCAGTGCAGAAATGATTGCCAAAATGGGCGACAAGGCCACGGCCAAGGCCACCATGAAGGCTGCGGGAGTTCCTTGCGTTCCAGGTTCTGATGGATTGATTGAAGACTTTGACCATTGTAAGAAAGTGGCGCTGGAAACTGGTTATCCCGTCATGCTTAAAGCTACCGCAGGTGGTGGTGGTAAGGGGATGCGCGCCGTCTGGTCAGAAGATAAGTTGAAAGATGCGTGGGACAGTGCCCGTCAGGAAAGCAAGGCAGCCTTCGGCAATGATGATATGTACATGGAAAAACTCATAGAAGAGCCACGCCATATCGAGATACAAGTAGTAGGGGATAGCTATGGAAAAGCCTGTCACTTGAGTGAACGCGATTGTAGTGTACAACGCCGCCACCAGAAGTTGACTGAGGAAGTCCCATCGCCTTTCATGACTAAAAAATTGCGCAAGGAAATGGGTGAGGCCGCCGTACGCGCTGCCGAATTTATCGCCTATGAAGGCGCAGGAACGGTAGAGTTTCTCGTAGACAAGCACCGCAACTTCTACTTTATGGAGATGAACACACGTATCCAGGTAGAACACCCGATTACTGAGCAGGTGATAGATTTTGACCTAATACGCGAGCAGATTCTAGTTGCAGATGGCGTGAAGATTTCAGGTAAGAATTACGAGCCGATGTTGCATTCCATAGAATGCCGTATCAATGCAGAGGATCCCTACCACGATTTTAGACCATCCCCAGGGAAGATCACCACGCTACACGCGCCAGGTGGTCACGGTGTGCGTTTGGATACTCACGTATACGCTGGATACTCCATTCCTCCCAATTATGACAGTATGATCGCCAAGTTGATCACAACTGCCCGTACGCGTCAGGAAGCGATCGACAAGATGAAACGAGCACTGGACGAGTTTGTGATCGAGGGTGTAAAAACCACTATTCCATTTCACCGTCAATTGATGGATGAGCCTGCTTATGTGAAGGGTGAGTACACCACAGCTTTTATGAACACATTTAAAATGAAGCCTTTAGAGGATTAAAATCCCTTAAAAATATAGAAACGCCCGTTGCATTGCAACGGGCGTTTTTTACGTTGATTACTTTTAAAACCTCATCTCAGATTGCATAAAACGATCGATTAATAGAGTAAAGGGAGAAACTTCTTATCCTATCCAGTTATTTTTTTCATGAGAAGAAAAAGTTTAGGAATTGTCAGAGAAAACGCTCATCTTTAAAATCTTAAAATTATTTATGCACCAGCCACCAGCCACCAGCCACCAGCCACCAGCCACCAGCCACCAATTTAGATGGTTAAAAACCATCTGTTTTTCACTTTTAGTTTTAAATCTTACCACAAGTTGTGAAAAGGATGTATTAGAAAATACAACAGCTAAGGAAAAATATACAGCCCCAAAGCTTGATGCAGCCATGCAGTTCTTTAATGCCAATAAGAGAGCATCGGCTTCAGAAATATCCATAGGCAAATCCACGGCTACAACAAACTCTGTTATCCACTGGGAAGGTTCCATTGAGAAAAAATTTATCGAAACCGCAGATCAGGAAGTTGATATACTCTATACGCCCATCTATCTAAATACGACTAGAACAGACACCAAAGCTTTTGTTGCCTCAACTCAGCATAACGGAGTTATAGAATCTAGGAGGATTTATATCCAATACAAAACCAATGATCTGTCCAATGGTTTGTCAGCCTATATACTAGAGTTCGGCAGTGATGGAATTTTTAAGTCAGCCTATAATTATGAAAATGGAGTGTCTATTTCTTTTCCAGAAAGGAAAGAGAATATTGTTGCTAAAATTTCATCGACAGGTCCCGAATGTCCGAATTCAAAGGATGTTTCTGAAATGACTGCAGAAGAGTACGAAGAATACCAAACAACTGGCTCAAAACGGTATGGAGAAAACTGTTTGGGCGCTATTTTTTTAACAGGATCAGGATCATCTCCTACGGGCAATGGAAACACGTTCATGGATGGAGCTATGTTCGGAAACATTAGAATAGATCCAGTTGATTCATGGAATACTATTCCATCGAATGGTAACAACAGCAACTCAAATAATCATGGAGGGAGTGGCAATAATTCAAACTGGGTAGTTCCAAATGTTACCGTTGGAAATGCACCATCCATAACGGCGGCATTGAGCCTGAATGCCAGTTCACTACAGGCACTGTGGCTGGGACAACAGGAAGTTAGCAACCAGCAACTATTG
>JBBSPH010000157.1:0-6274 GCA_038258985.1 Flavobacteriales bacterium | reverse complement strand
AGCTGAGTTATATGGGATTACCCTGTCCCAACATTTTTGCAGGAGGACATAATTTTCATGGCCCGTACGAATACGTGCCGGTGGAAAGCATGGTTGCTGCTAGTAAAGTGATTGTTCGGATTGCAGAACTTGTGGCTCAACCTGAATAATTATCACTACCAAAGTTTGGTAAACTCAAAAACGAGCCTCACGGCTCGCTTTTAAGTTTTAGAAGGTAACATAGATTTACTCTCTATCCCCCTTATTTTTCGCTTGGTAAATTGATACTTCTTTTGGATCCTTGTCGCTATATTGATCCTGCTCCTTGTCTGGCTCTTGTTCTGAACTTTGTTCTTTGTTTTGATCCTTAAGAAACTCTTTCTTTTTGCGATCTGCTCGTTTTTGAGCTTCTTTGATGTCGTGTGAATCACGCACTTGAACCATGGTAGGGAACGGTAAGTCAATTCCTGCATCATCCATGGCGTGTTGGGTCTTAGCAATTACTTCGCTAAATGTTTTTACTACGTTGCCGCGTTTAGAATCTGTCCACCACCGCATCCTTATAGTCATCCAACTGTCTGCCTGGTCCCAGTTTAGAATATCAATGGGTTTGTCTTGAGCTATGCCTTCGATTCCTTGCAAAGTCTCTCTCAATATTTTTACCGCTTCATCATAAGGCTGGTCATATCCCAGTCCCAGATCGTATTGCGATCTGATAAAATCGTGTGCGGTAATCACCTTTACCGCATTGGTATAAATGTCGTTGTTAGGAACCACAATATCAATCCCATCATAAGTCGTGATGACTGTTGCACGAGTTTCAATACGGTCAACACGGCCTTTCATCCCGTTCACCTCAATCTCGTCTCCTATCCTGAACGGTTGTCTGGTTAAAATTAAAATACCAGCAAGCCAGTTTTGAAGAATATCCTGAAATGCAAAACCTATCGCGACACTACTCACTCCCAGCCCACCAATCAAATCGCCAAAACTCAAACTAGGCGCAATGATGGTGATACAGATTGCAAAACTAAATATGATCAATATCCACTTAGTAAAACTTCCCAATACCTCGCCAAAGTTGGATCTATTCCGTTTCTTTAGCTGTTTTCGCACGAAACTACCAATCCATCTTGCGATATAAAACATCGCGATAAAAAGACCTACAGCGATGAGAACGTTGGGTAAGATCCGAACAAAACCGTCTAGCCAGGTGTCGATTTTTTCCAAGAAGTTACCTGGATTTACATCAATCTCGCCCTCAACATCGGGCTTTTTCTCAAGGACATCTTGTAATAGTGCTAGCATTGTATCTCATTTCTTACAATGTAGCGCATAGCTTTATTCAATGCTGTTAAGCGTGTTGAAATAAACAATTTTTTAACGATCTGTATCGCCAGTAGCCATGGTCGTAAAGCGTTGTTCGCTTTCGCGAAAGCGAACCCAAAATAGGCATCACCATATCCTACATATATCAATCTGGCGTACAAAATCGCTTTAAAAAGATTCAGCGATACTTAGGTAAACGCTATTGGATCCATTACCGAATCCCCAGTCCAATCTAATATTTAGATTTTCAGCCTCATCGATCTGGAAACGTGCTCCCGCGCCATAACTGGGTTTCAAAGAACCAAATTGGAATTCATCAATGTTGTTATATACATTACCCGCACCCAGAAAAGCTACCGCGCCCCACCTGGATTCCTTAAAGTTTTTTCTATACTCCACTTGACCGGCAAGAAGATCGCGATCCACAAATCTACCTTCTCGATATCCACGCATGATCTCGCTGCTACCCAAGAAAGAATACTCTGAGAATGGTAGGTTTTCCCGAGTCGTACGCCCGATGAATTGAACGGCCAGAATATCATTGTTTTTCTTAGATATATCGATGTAATGTCTCAGGTCAAATCTTGTGAGGTTAAACTTGTTGGTTCCTCCCAGCACCTCTCCATATTTCCCGTGGGTAAACTCTAGATACCAGCCATCTTGAGCATTCAGTATATTATTCCTGCTGTCATATAAAATGGCAACCTCTGCCCCAACTGATGTTGACCCATCAAAACCGTCGGGACGATTTTGCGCAATAAGTCCATCCTCTTCAAATTCTGTCTTGAAGATGTGGTTATATCTAAATCCACCACCCACAAACAAATACCTGTCAAACATTTGTTTGAGAAAAATAGGCTCTGCAAGAAATTGATAGTAATTGTATTCCTCCTCATTCTCCTTAGGCGTGTCATTTCCTATCCCGTAATACAGTCTTGGATAATTTTGAAAGAGAAGGTTACCTTCAATCACCCATTTTTCCTGATTGGTAAAGATTTCAAATCCTGAATACAGAAAGAACTGATTATTAAGGGTATATTGAACTGTCACTGGCATATTGGACACCCGGGTTTCTTCCCCACTCCCATTGAATTTGAAAAGGTATTTTGCTCCGGTTCCAAACGCAAGATTCGTTTCTGGCGAATAACTGATTACCGGCGCGGCAATAAACTTTTGCAAGTACAGTGAAGAGTCGCGATCAACAGCTTTTTGGTTGGGATAGAACGTGAAGAACTCCTTAATATCTTCCATGGTTTGCGCACCAGCATTTATACTGACGCAGAAACAAAATAGGCATAGCAATGAATGTTTTATTCCCAGAGCCTTTATTTCAATATTTCTCAACAGTTCGTAAGTTTAGCTTTCATAAATATAGCTTTCAGTTAGTTGGGTATTTTACAGGTTTAGATGATTCTATTTTTTTTTGTTTTAAATCCTATGTCAAAGGAGTACGCTTTCGCGAAAGAGGACTCCTTCAAAAAAACCACATAGTCTGTCTTTACTTTAAAAATTACGTTGATTATTTCTCTTCCCCACAACATGAAACTCGCTGAATTCCTTATTGACTAGCATCGTTTGTGTTTGGGCATCGTACTGCAATTCCTCTAGCGGTATTCTAACGTTATCGACTTCTACATAGTCAATTTCAAATGGTAGGCCTATAAAGTTGAAGCGCAGTGTATCATATTCTGTAGTGAATTTCCCGTCCTTATACTGGGAAATTACCATCTCTTTTTCTTTGCCCTTGAACTTAAGATTTCGCAGGCTGTATCTGCCTTTTTTGTAATCGTAGCCGTCGCTCGCATCTTCATACACGATAGATTTGTCTGCACCTATGGTGTAATAAACATCTAGAGTCAGGAATTCAATCTTCTGTTCCCCTACATATTGCATTACGGGATAGCGTGGGATGATCGCGCCAGCACGCACAAATAGCGGAATCTCGTCAATGTCTGCATCTACCCAGTGCTCTGCTCCACCTTCAATAGTTTCACGGGTCCAGAAATTATACCAGGTGCCTTTTGGGATGTACATGCGACGACCCTTAGAATTAGGTTCCAATACTGGACATACCAACATCTTATCCCCAAAAATAAATTCGTCGTTTCGATAATGGGTCTGAGGATCTTCCTGATCATACATGACCAGGGACTTAAGCATAGGAATTCCTTCATCTGCATATTGCCAGAAAGTAGTATACAGATAAGGCAACAGTTTGTAACGCAACTCAATGAACTTACGCGTAATGTTGGTAATATTTTCATCAAAAGTCCACGGCTCTTGATCGCCATGATCGCCGCTGGAGTGCACCCTACAAAATGGGTGGAAAATCCCCAACCCAATCCATCGTGCAAACAACTCTCCTGTGGGTTGCTCTGCAAAACCGCCAATGTCAGATCCTGCAAAGGACATCCCAGATAGTGCCATGCGCTGCGCCTGGATGTTTGCAATACTCAAATGTTCCCACGTTGCCACATTATCGCCAAACCAGCTGCTGGTATATCGCTGTGTACCAGAATAGGCAGACCTTGTAATTACAAATGGTCGTTTTGGGTAAATAAATTTCTTCACGCCTTCATAAGTGGCCTTGGCCATTTGCGCACCATAAATATTATGTGCCTTTCTATGGGAACATGGGTGACCATCAAAATTGTGGCGCACATCGTCTGGGAACGTTTTGTTGGGAACCTCCATTACGGCAGGCTCATTCATATCGTTCCAGATTCCTGCCAGGCCATTGTCTGCAATCAAACCTTTAAATAATCCTGCCCACCACGTGCGCACTTCTGGGTTTGTATAGTCTGGGAAATAACACTCTCCCGGCCAGACCTTTCCTTTCATATAAGGACCATCGGCACGTTTGCAGAAATAATCCTTCTCCATCGCTTCTTGGTAAACCTTATAGTCCGGATCTACCTTGATCCCTGGGTCAATAATAGCGATAGTTTTGAATCCTTGCTCCCGCAGATCACTGATCATTTTAGTAGGATTGGGAAACTTCTCATCATCCCAAGTAAAACAGCGGAAACCATCCATGTAATCTATATCTAGATAGATCGCATCACATGGAATATTCAAATCCCGAAATTTCTGTGCGACTTCCCTAACGTTGCTTTCTGGATAATAACTCCATTTGCATTGGTGAAATCCTAGCGCCCATAAGGGTGGCATCTCTGGCTTTCCAGTAAGCTCCGTATAACCGGTTACCACGCTATTGATGTCTGGACCATAAACAAAGTAATAATCCATTACACCTCCCTGAGCCCAGAAACTGGTTACATGGTGACGTTCCTGTGCAAAATCAAAATAGGATCTAAATGTATTGTCAAAAAATATCCCGTAGGAAATCTTGTTTTGAAGACCTACATAAAATGGTACATTCTTATATAGTGGATCGGTCTGTTTACCAAAAGCGTACTGGTCTGTTCCCCACAATTCAAAACGCTTGCCGCGCATATTGTTGTCTGCTGGCTTATCGCCTAGTCCATAATAGCTTTCTGCCGGCTGTGCCTTCTTTGACATCTTCACGACCTCACCGCCGTACTGATAACTTTCCTCATAATGAAAACCGAGTTCGTCCTCGCAGATGATGGTTCCTTCTAGGTCAAAAATGCGGCTGCGCAGATCTATTTTGGCTATCTGACAAACCAGTTTTGAGGTCGTTATCTCGTAATATGCCTCCTCTTCAGTTACTTTTAGTTTGTTGTAGCCACGGTTCCCGTCTTCATCAATCGCATAGGAAAAATCATCCTCCAACTTGCCACCGGTACCATACTTGAACCGTAGTACGCTGTCTCGCAGTACCTGTACTTGCAGGATCACACCATTATCTGCTGTAAAACGCAACGTGTCAACGACCTGATTATAATCTATCAATGTTCCTGGAAATATGTTTCCAGACTTGTGTAATTCGGTGTTAGTGATCATAAATATGTACTATTCAGCGGATTGGTCATAGAAAGCAAAATGCTTTCGTAAAACGCGGAAATTATGAAAAAAGCAGTGGAATGAAGCGTTAAAACTGGTTTAGTTACGCAACCGTTTTAGCTGTGAGGTGGTGGTTGAGTTCGCTTTCGCGAAAGCGAAATTATCAAAACTTATGGCAAAAAAAGACCTGTAAATCACAGGTCTTCATTTGAATGGTTCCAAAAGTTTACTTCTTGATAAGTGGATATTCTTCAAAAATAGTGTTTACCAATCCTGTAAGCGCTGCGGTATCGCCGCTGTTGTATATGCTTGTGCTGCTTATTCCCTTCCAGACGGTCTCGCGAGATTTGCGATCTACTAACTGTACGATGAGCGTACCATCAGTGTATTGATAAGTATCTGTATCATAACCCACTACACTCTGGTACGAGTTAAAGCCGCGGTAATAAAAATTATTGTAATATGGATTCACGCGTATGCCCGGGTTGTTGTAAAATCCATACCGCGCATATACTGGATCTGTAGTAGTTTGGGTTTTTTCATTCACCTTGGTACTTACCAGAACCAACAAATCTGGCTGATCCCGATCCATGGCATAACCAGCATCCATCATTCTATCATTGATCTGTTGTATCACCAGCGTGTTGACGGAATCGTTGTACGCCTTGTCCGGCATATTGATACTCGAGTTGGGCAGGTAGGAGAAACTACTGTATTTATTAAGGTTGTCGTTCGTTGGTTTAAGTGTGGTCACTTTGGGTCCACAGCTGGTTATCGCTGCAGTGAATAAAGTTAGTAATGCAATTCGGATAGTGTTCATGTTACTTTTTTTTGAAAAATAAGGAAGAAGTACCCTGATTTATCCTACAAAAATCCCAATTCAAATAACCTTAACGTGTGGTGAGCTGTCTTAAAAGCTGAGGTAAATAGTGATCACAAAAAAAGTCCATTTGTTTAGAATGGACTTTGATTAAAATATTAAGTAAAATTAAATAGCCGATGCTCCCGCGGTTGCAACGGTATGATCATCCTCAACGCT
>JBBSPH010000156.1:0-6299 GCA_038258985.1 Flavobacteriales bacterium | reverse complement strand
TATCGCAATTGTACAGCAGGACAAAAATCTAGCAATTGTTGCGGCTGGAATTTCTAACTTAAAATAAGCGCGTTATATAAACTTGCCGCATAGACACCGGCTGTTTCCGTTCTTAATCTTGTGGACCCTAGATGTGCGGGAGAAAAGCCGTTTGTGAAAGCCATCTCAATTTCAGTTGTGGTAAAATCACCTTCTGGGCCTATCAATACGATGGTATTTTTGGAATGATCCAATAGTTTGGACAGATGCTTTTTTTCTGTTTCCTCACAGTGGGCAATGATCTTATTGCCGTTGGATGGATATTTTAAAAAATCTTCTACGCTTGTGAGTTCGTTTAAAATAGGCTTATACAGTTGTAGCGACTGCTTCATAGCGCTTACTAGAATCTTTTCAAATCGATCTTCTTTGATAGTTCTTCGCTCGCTATTTGCACATAAAAGTGGTGTGATCTCCGTAATGCCGAGTTCAGTTGACTTTTCTAAAAACCACTCCATTCGATCATTCATTTTAGTAGGAGCGATCGCAATATGCAACCCGGGCTTTAATTGTTCCTGATGCCTTAAATGATGCAATTCCAACTCACAGCGGTTGCTTGTCAAGGCTGTGATCCGGGCATCAAAGAGATCGCCTAGACCGTTTGTGATAGAAATGTTATCTCCTACAGATTTTCGCAACACTTTAGTAATATGTCGCGTATCCTCCTTTTCTAAAGAGAGTTTGTGGGTATCGCGGGTAGCTTGTGGAAAATAAAATAGCTGCATTACATAGGGATTCTTGCGGTGGCGGTGATGTCAAGTCCAGCAAAATCACGTTCTAGGTACTTGAAATACCCTGAAATGCCAATCATGGCGGCATTATCTGTCGTGTATTCGAATGGAGGAATAAAAACTTTCCAGCCCTGTTCCTGCTTGCTCAATAAACGTTCACGAATACCGGAATTTGCACTGACGCCACCACCAATTGCCACAGATTTGATACCAGTTTTTTTTACGGCCCTTTCCAATTTTTGAAAGAGAATTTCAATTATAGTGTATTGTATACTCGCACACAAATCACCCAAATTATGCTTGATAAAATCGGGATCTTCCCGTTCCATTTTTTGAAGAAAATACAAAACGCTGGTTTTGAATCCGCTAAAACTATAGTCTAGATGTGGTGCTTTTGGAATTGGAAAACTAAACTTGTGGGCATCTCGCTTTCGCGAAAGCGAATCCACCATAGGTCCAGCGGGATAACCCAATCCCAACATTTTACCAGTTTTATCGAATGCCTCGCCCACGGCGTCGTCTATAGTACTGCCTATAACTTCCATCTCGTGGTAGTCAGTGACCTTGACTATTTGCGTGTGACCACCGCTAATCGTTAGTGCGAGAAAAGGAAATTCTGGTTTTTCCTGACCTTGATCAATAAAATGAGCTAAAATATGGGCCTGCATGTGGTGCACCTCAATCAACGGAATTTTTAAGGCAAGCGACAAGCTTTTAGCAAAACTGCTACCTACCAGGAGACTGCCCATGAGTCCCGGACCGCGAGTAAAAGCTATTGCAGAGAGTTGCTTTTTGTCGATATTTGCGCGCTCTAACGCCGTATGAACCACGGGAATAATATTGGATTGATGTGCTCTAGAGGCAAGCTCTGGTACAACACCGCCATACTGCTCATGTACTTTTTGACCAGCGGTTACGTTTGAAAGCACCTGATCGTTTTTCAGAACAGCGCAAGAGGTATCGTCACAGGATGATTCTATGGCTAATAGGTAGATATTCTGTGAATTTTTAAGTTGTTCGGGCATACAAATTGGTAATCTTTGCAAAAGTAAATGATCTGTTATTAAAAAGGCTTTTAAAATACTGAGTAGGGTGCTGCTGGTGCTGCTGGCGTTATTCGTGATACTCGTGATCGCCTTCTCCTTTCCATCTGTTCAAACTAGGGCGGCGCACTACCTTACAGATTACCTCAATGAAACCTACGATGTAGACATTGCCATTGACAAGGTTGCTATAAGTTATTCTGGGAATGTGGAACTAGGAAAATCTAGAGCGATGGATCATCACAATGATACCTTATTATCGTTCAATACACTTTCAACATCCATTCTTAGTTTTTCAGAAGTGCTTTCTTCTTCACCTAAATTAGGTGATGTGTCTCTTGATGGTTTTTACCTGAACATGAAACGCTATAAAGAAGAAGAACGCGATAACCTTAGTCTGTTTCTTCAAAAATTTGCTACCGAATCTCCCAGCAGCCAGCCGTTCACATTATCTACAGGAGAGGTCAACATTAGTGATGCCCACATACGTATTATTGATGAAAATGCTACTTATCCAAACGTATTTATAGCTCAAAACCTAAACCTGAATGCAGATGAATTATTCATAGAGGGCAGTAAAGTTATGGCAGATATAAAGGATGCTAACTTTACCATGTATAACGGTGCACTGGCCGAGAACAATGAAGGTAAAGGTTTGTTTATAAAACAGCTTATTGCCGATTTTTCTTACTCTCCCGTGCAGATAATCGCTGAAAACTTGCACCTAGAAACTGCTGGCTCTAGTCTAGATGGTGACTTACAGTTAGATTATACTACGGAAGGTTTTTCTGATTTTATCGAACAAGTTGAATGGACATTTGACATTACCAAATCAACCATCGCGACAAATGAACTGAATTATTTCTACGACCAGTTTGTAAGCAACGAAAGTGTAAAGCTAAGCGGGAACATGCGCGGAACCCTCAACAGCTTCAAAGTAGATGGACTGGAAGCAAGTGGATTGAACGATCTGGATATTGTGGGAAACATGCAATTCCGCAATCTTATTAATAATACGGACGATTTTTATATTTCCGGAGACTTCAAGCAACTGCAAGTAAGCAATAGAGATTTACAAAGAATCATGCCCTCACTGCTGGGTAACACCTTGCCCGCATCACTGGATCAGTTGGGTACAGTTAGCGCGCAGGGATTTGCTAGCGTCGATAGGAATACAGTGATCTCAAAACTTTCGGCGACAAGCAGACAAGGGTTTGTGGATACAGATCTTATATTGAGCGAGATCCAGTCAGGAAACATTGGTTACACCGGGTCAATCAGGGCGGTGAACTTTAATGTAGGTGGTATAATAGGTTTTCCAGATTTAGGAGCAACTAGTCTTGATTTAGATATAAATGGTAGAGGTTTTGATCCAGAAAATGCCAGTTTAACACTTAATGGTTCTATTTCTAAACTTACTTATGGTGGCTATAATTATAGAAACATAAGCGTTAATGGCGATCTGCGTAAGCCTGTTTTCAATGGAAAGGTCATTGTAAAAGATCCCAATTTAAAAATGGAGTTTGATGGCCTGGTGGATATTTCTAAAGAAATAAACACCTATGACTTTAAAGCCTCTATTGAGTATGCAGACTTGCGGGCGACCAATCTATTCACCAGAGATAGTACAGCAATTTTGAAAGGAGAGATCGTTATGGATATGAATGGTACCAACATCAACGATGCAGCGGGTACCATTAATTTTTCTGATGCGAGTTACCAAAATGACAACGACACCTATTTCTTTGAAGATTTTGTGATTGAAAGTACCTTCCAAGATCAAGATCGTTTGATAACTATAAATAGTCCGGATATCATTGAGGGTGAGGTACGTGGACAATTTAAAATCGAGGAGATTCCAGAATTATTCAAAAATGCAATTGGTAATGTTTATACCAATTACCGATCAACCACGATTACCCAAGATCAGTTTTTGGATTATGAGTTTAAAATATATGATAAGATCGTTGATCTAATTTTTCCCGATATCGCTCTAGGTGAAAACACAATTCTCAAAGGGCAGGTTGCAAGTAACGAGGCTCAGTTTAGATTAACGTTCAGGTCACCAAGAATCAAGGTTTTTGATGTGGATCTGAAACAAGTAAATATTCAAGTAAACAACCAAAACCCATTATTCAATACCTATATTAAAATTGACGATGTAGATAATAAATACTACAACGTTCAAGATTTCCAGTTGATCAATGTAACCCGCCAGGACACCCTTCTGTTCCGAACAGAGTTTAGCAGTGAAGAGAAACCTGATGATAAATACAACCTTAGTTTTTACCACACGATCAATGAAGAAAATCAATCTGTCGTAGGAATAAGAAAGAGCGATTTAAGTTTTCAAGGCAAAAAATGGGTGATCAATCCATCAGATACAAAGGTGCAACTCGTTTTTGATAACGACTTCCAGTCATTTAGATTAGACACACTAAAAGCGCAACACCTCAATGAACGCATTACTGTGGCTGGGATGTTGGACGGGAAGGATACGAAGGATGTCAATCTAAGGTTTGATGGTGTTCGGATTGCCAGCCTTACTAAACCGATTGATAGTCTAAAAATACGCGGCCGTATCGATGGAGAACTCAACCTCGAACAAATAGCTGGGAAATATGCGCCTACCAGTGACTTTACCATCAGTGGTTTTGAGGTGAATAATACGCCTTTGGGCGACTTTGATTTGAGCGTCAAGGGTAATGAGAATCTAAGTGTCTACAATGTCAACGCTCAGTTGAAGAATGACAGTAAGCAAACATTTGTAGCCAATGGCTCCATTGACACAAACGGTGAATTCTCCACCATCGATGTCAATGCAGATTTCAATGAATTTAATCTTGTTGCATTAAGTCCATTGGGAGGCATAGTGATAGATCAAATAAGGGGTCTCGCGACGGGTAATGCAACTATATCTGGTAGGTTAACAGAACCACAGGTCGCAGGTAAACTCAATCTGAAGGATGCTGGTTTACGTGTACCTTACTTAAACACTGATTTTGACTTTGAGGAAAATGCTCAGATTGATATTACCAGCACAAGCTTCGATTTTGGTGAGATAAGTCTCAAGGATACAAAATACAATACTACTGGACAATTGACAGGCCAGATTAACCATAAGAATTTTGGCTTTTGGGAGTTGGATCTAGCATTGGAATCCGACCGATTATTAGTACTTGATACTGAATTAACGGAAGAAGCGCTCTATTATGGGACTGCATTTATCGATGGAACCGCAACGATAACAGGACCGACAGATGCATTATTTATAGATGTAGTGGCAACAACCGGCGATGATACAATTTTCAAGATTCCTATCGATAATGGAGAGTCGTTGGGTGATACATCTGCGATCTATTTTTTGAGCCCAGAAGAGAAGGAAGCTCGATTATCCGGAGAAGCGACAGAAATAAAAGAAATTTCTGGTCTAGAACTTAGGTTTGATCTGGAAATTACACCTACTGCAACGGTAGAGATTACCGTGGACCCAACCAACGGCAGCTATTTACGTGGTAGTGGTTATGGCAATATACTTTTAGAGATCAACACCTTAGGAAAGTTTGTGATGAATGGGGATTTTATCGCTACCGAGGGGATTTACAACTTCAAGTATGCAGGATTGGTAAATAAGGAATTCATCATTGAACCTGGTGGCACGATAGACTGGAATGGAAACCCTACTGATGCAAATATAAATGTAAGTGCATCTTACCTCACACGTGCAAATCCATCGGTTCTTTTGGATAACCCTAACCTTAATGCCCAAATTCCTGTAGAAGTGGTGACTAAATTAGAAGGAGATTTGAGTTTCTTTGATCCTGAGTTCGAAATTAATTTTCCAAATGCGAATAGTGTTGTAAAATCAGAGCTTCAATATCGATTGGAGGACAAATCCCAGAGACAATTGCAAGCACTTTCTCTAGTTACTGCAGGGTCTTTTTATAATCCGAACAGCATTGGTCAAAATGCGGTGACAGGTAACCTTGTGGAGAGTTTGTCGGGTATCGTAAATGATATTGTGAGCAGTGGCGATAGTCGTTTGGATTTCGGAGTTACGTATGAAGCTTCAGAGCGTAATCCGAACTCTGATATACAGCGATCAGATCGATTTGGGATTACATTGACGACTCAGATAAGCGACCGCGTATTCATCAATGGAAAGTTGGGAGTTCCTGTTGGCAGTACAACAGCTACAGAACGAGCGATTATAGGGAACGTTGAGATAGAATTTTTACTCAATAAAACGGGAACCTTGACGCTCAAGATTTTCAATAGGGAAAATGCCTTACAGCAAATAGGACAACAGGAAGGCTATGATCAAGGATTGGGACTAGAATATAGTATTGATTTCAACACATTGAATGAGTTGTATCAAAAGGTGTTCTTCAAAAAAATCACCAAGTCACCAGAGCTGCAAAAAAGACAAACGGATGATCTGTATAGGTCAGACCAAGATATCAAAGGAAGGTAGCGATTAACGTAAAAC
>JBBSPH010000155.1:0-6309 GCA_038258985.1 Flavobacteriales bacterium | reverse complement strand
TTTCGCGAAAGCGGAACAACGACAAGAATTTAAGGATAAAATCACCATTGCAGGAGCTTCAAAAATGATGAACTCAGCCATATTTGGGCAGCTCATCATCCTTATCGTGTTCATACCAATTCTATCGCTTAGCGGTGTGGAAGGCAAAATGTTCAAGCCCATGGCGCTCACCTTTAGCTTTGCGTTAATAGGCGCAATGCTATTGTGCTTTACTTACGTTCCCGTTGCCGCATCGCTGTTTTTGAAACCATCAAAGGCTAGTGATAAGAACATTTCTGTACGCTTAATGAAATGGCTGACTAACGTGTATGCACCAGTGATCCACTGGGTATTATTGAGCAAGCGATTGGTATTAATTATCGCAGGAGTACTGCTGGCTGGTTCTATTTATTTGTATTCCACGATGGGAGCTGAGTTTGTTCCGACTCTGGACGAAGGTGATTTTGTAATCCAGCCTGTTCTCAAAACAGGAACTTCCTTGAGCAACACAGTTGAGATCACTACAGAAATTGAAAAAATACTGCTCAAAGAATTTCCAGAAGTTAAGCAAGTGGTAACGCGCATAGGAGCTGCTGAAGTACCTACTGATCCTATGTCTATGGAAGAAAGCGATGTGATTATCGTCTTGAAACCAAAAAGCGAATGGACCTCTGCAAATTCCAAAGATGAGCTTGCCGATAAATTTAAAGAAGCACTGGCCATTATTCCTGGAATGGAAGTCGAGTTCACACAACCTATCGAGATGAGATTTAACGAATTGATCACTGGAGTACGTGCAGATATCGCCATAAAAATATTTGGCGAGGATCTAGATATACTCGCAAAAAAAGGGAACGAGATAGGCGCGCTTATCAAAAATGTTCCTGGAGCGGCAGACGTATCTGTTGAAAAAATCGCTGGACTTCCTGAAATGAATGTCAAGTTTGATAGAATGAAAATCGCACGTTATGGTCTCAATATTCAGGATGTAAACGATATGGTATCTATGGGATTTGCAGGACGTAAAGCAGGCAGCGTGTTTGAAGGGGAAAAAAGATTTGACCTGGTCGTCAGGCTTGATAAGGCAAAACGTCAAGATATTGACAACCTTAAAAATTTATACGTGGATTTGCCAGCTGGTGGCAAAATTCCCTTGAGCGAACTTGCAGATATCACCTACCAAAAAGGTGCGGCAAAAATTTCCAGAGATGATACGCGACGTAGAATTGTGGTTGGAATTAATGTGCGCAACCGCGATTTGCAGTCTGTGGTACATGATGTCCAACAACTCATCAATGAAAATATAAGTTTGCCAGTAGGTTATACCATCACCTATGGTGGCCAGTTTGAAAACTTGCAGAGTGCTACATCTAGATTGCTGGTAGCAGTTCCTATAGCTTTAGTTTTGATTTTTGTTTTACTGTATTTTGCTTTCAAGTCGGTTAAGGAGGCTTTGATGATTTACTCTGCGATACCATTAGCGGCAGTTGGTGGTGTGCTGCTGCTCTGGATACGTGATTTGCCATTCAGTATATCTGCTGGTGTAGGTTTTATTGCGCTTTTTGGTATCGCTGTTCTTAATGGCATTGTACTCATAGAACACTTTAAAGAACTGCAAATAGAAGGTCAATTTGACAACATCAACGATCTCATAAAACAAGGGACTAAAGATAGACTGCGTGCCGTGCTATTGACGGCTGCGGCAGCAGCCTTAGGCTTTTTGCCCATGGCAATTTCTACAAACGCAGGTGCAGAAGTCCAGCGGCCTCTGGCAACTGTAGTCATCGGTGGTCTTATAACGGCAACCCTATTAACTTTAGTCGTTTTGCCTGTTTTATATTCTTATTTCCACAAGATTCAGAATGAAAAAAGAGCTGCTGGCAACCACAAAATTGCTGGTTTGAGTGTTCTCTTTCTATTGGGAAGCTTGAGTTCAACGGCGCAACAAGAACCTATGAATCTTGAACGCTTGCTACCGTTAGTTATAGAAAACAATGCTGGTTTAAATGCTAATCAATTACAGGTAGAACAATCTGAGGCGCTTGTTAATAGCGCATTCATGTTTGATAAAACTCAGGTTTACTATGAATTTGATGAAAATAATCTAGCGATCAATGAAGAGCCGTTACGGGTTTTTGGAGTGCAACAAAATTTCAAATTCCCAACCGTATACTTTTCAGAAAAGAGAGTGAATCAAGCAAATGTATCGCTAACCAGCAGTTCTTATGATATACAGGTCAAGTCTCTAAAACGAAATGTGACCAGCACTTATTATTCCTATCAGGTAGCGCGAGAAAAGCAGGATGTTCTCAAAACACTGGACAGTTTATATTCAAATTTTGCAAGTATGGCCGCTAGGCGGTTTGAACTTGGGGAAACCAATTATCTCGAAAAAATAACAGCGGCTTCTAAGCAAAAGCAGATCCAGCTTAATTATTTGGAATCACAACAAGATGTGAATATCGCTTATGTAAACCTACTTAAGGTCGTTCAATCAAAAGACACGATTGAAGTTGCAAAAGAGTCTGTTTTAAAAATTCCAATCAATGGTATTGATGTTAGTTCTAGTGTAGAGCTCCAGTATTACCAGAATAGGATCTCGCTACTGCAAGCGCAGCGCGCTCTTGAAAAACAGCAGCTCCTACCAGACATCAGTCTCAATTATTTTCAAGGAACAAATCCTGGTCTCAATAGCAGTCTCTATGGGTATCAAGTAGGTTTAAAAATCCCGCTGTTATTTGGTGGTCAATCGTCAAGGATAAAAGCAGCAGGAATCGCTGAAGATATTGTTACAGAAGAATCTAAAGAGTATAACATCCAGCTTCAGGCAAAGTTTGACGCACTTCAATTGCAATTGGAACAAATGAGTGCTGCACTACTTTATTACGAGCAGGAAGGTGCTGCATTGTCAGATGAGATATTGAAGACAGCAAATGGTAGCTTTAGAAATGGAGAGATTGACTTCTATCAATACATCCAGAGTTTAGAAAGTGCCTATGAGGTCAAACTAGACTATCTGGATAAACTCAATCAATACAATAACATCGTGGTAGATATCAACTACCTAACCCTTTAAATCAAGCATCATGCAATCCAATATACATAAAATAGCAATTCTTAGTTTGGTTCTCGTACTCTACGGTTGTGGAGAATCAACAAATCAATCTGAAGAATCACAAAAAGAGGCAACGCAAAACGCTGATGATCGAATATTTGTGTCTAGAGCCCAATTTGAGCGTAGTGAAATGTCGCTGGGTAATATGGAAGAGAAATCATTCCCTGTAACCGTCAAAATCAACGGGATGATTGATGTGCCACCAGAAAATAAAGCCGTGGTCAATGCTACCATGGGCGGTTATATCAAGACCACGCCGTTGTTAATTGGAGATAAAGTCACAAAAGGACAGCCGCTGGTCACTATTGAGAATCCAGAGTTTGTTAGCCTGCAGCAAGAATACATGGAGGTAAATGAGCAACTCAGGTATCTCAAGTCAGAGTTTGAAAGACACAACACCATGATCGCAGAAAATATAACCTCGCAAAAGAGTTTTCTACAAGCAGAAAGTGCCTATAAAACTGCCAATGCACGTTACAATGGCTTGCGCAAACAATTGCAAATGCTCAATATCTCACCATCGCGGGTAGAAGCTGGCAACATAAGTTCTATCGTGACCATTTATGCTCCCATTTCTGGTAGTATCACTAAGGTAAATGTCAGTAAGGGAACTTACGTATCGCCTGCCACATCCATCCTTGAGATTATTGATAATGATCACATTCACATAGAACTTTCTGTATTTGAAAAGGATATCATGAAGCTTAAAAAAGACCAGTTGATCCATTTTAAAATACCTGAATCCTCAGATCAAACCTATGAAGCTACAGTGCATTTGATAGGAACTTCTATCGAGGATAATAGAACCATTAAGGTACACGGCCACTTAAAGGACGAGTCAGAAGCAAATTTCCTCACAGGAATGTTTGTCGATGCAGAGATTGTCGTGGAGTCCGCTTTCGCGAAAGCGTTACCAGAAACAGCCATTGTTGCACAAGAAGAAACTCATTTTGTATTACAACTTGATGAACAAACCGAAGAAGGCTACTACTTCAAAAAGATCGCTGTTGATATTGGAGACACCTATGAAGAGTATACTGCTTTACGATCGACAGAAGGTATTGAAGCAACCTACCAATTTTTGACTAGTGGCGCATTTAATTTGATAGAAGATGAATAATGAAAATCATTACATCAACCGCAGCGGCTGGTTGCGTGCTGGAGTGCTGGGTGCTAATGATGGGATACTTTCTACTGCCAGCATTATTATAGGTGTAGCGGCAGCGAGCAGTACGCGAGAGCCGATAGTACTAGCTGGTTTGGCTAGTCTAGTGGCAGGTGCATTATCCATGGCTGCTGGTGAGTATGTATCCGTCAGTTCACAAACTGATATCGAGCAATCAGATCTAGCTAAAGAACAGCAAGAATTGATAGATACACCTGAAGAAGAACTTTTAGAACTGGCAAAAATCTATGAGCATCGTGGTTTAAAACCAGCTACTGCGATGGAAGTAGCCACACAATTGACCGCTCATGACGCTCTCAAAGCTCATGCAAGAGATGAATTGGGTATCACTGAAATGACGGAGGCAAAACCCTTGCAGGCGGCACTATCATCTGCAGTCGCATTTACCGTAGGAGGATTTTTACCATTAGTAGTAGCCTTTATAGCTCCCTTGGAAAAGATGGAATACATAGAATACTTTTTTACCATAATTTTTCTTGCAGCGCTTGGAATGATATCTGCAAAAGCTGGCGGATCCAGAAAATTAAAAGCTGTATTGAGAATCACTTTATGGGGTACGCTGGCCATGGGAATTACAGCATTGATTGGATATTTATTTAATATCAATATGCTATGATAGATAGAGTAGAAAAATATTGTACCAACTTACTTTCCAGTCCTGAAATAATAAGATTGCCATTTCACAACCTTATTCATACGCAAGAGGTTGTTCAAAACGTAAAAAACATTACTACAGCTTTAAATATAAATGATGAAAATAGAGAACGACTCATCATTGCTGCCTGGTTCCATGACACAGGATTTACAAAAACCTATAAAGGTCACGAGGATGAAAGTAAACAAATCGCGACTAAATTTTTAAGAGAAGAACAGTTGGATGAGCAGCCTATCCAGATAATTTACAATTGTATTGAAGCTACTAAAATGCCTCAAAGTCCCACGACACAGCTCGCTGAAATCCTATGCGATGCAGACATATTTAATATAAGCAACCTGCGTTTCTTTTACCACAAACTTTTGATGCGTCGCGAATGGGAAGTTTTTTGCGATATGAAAGTAACTGATAAAGAATGGCATGTTCTCAATTTAGAGTTTCTACAAAACTTCCATTTTTGGTCTAGCTATGGAATCAATTTTTTAGAAGCAGGCAAGCAAGAAAATGTGGAACGCGTAAAAGGAATATTATGAATGAGCAGTTATTCCCATTTCAAAAATATAGTTTTAATAATGAGGATTTATTTTCTGAATTATCCGATGAACTAGTGGGTGCCATAAAGAAGAATAGTGTGCTGATACATTACAAATCGGGCGAATCCATTTTTAAAGAAGAAGATGATCCAACTGGTATCTATCGTGTAATTAAGGGAAAGGTTAAGAAATTCACTAGTACGAATTTTGGAACTGATCACGTATTTTACGTTTGTAAAGAACTGGAATACTTAGGGTATCATGCCATTTTAAGTTTGGAAGCATATGCAGACTCTGCTGCTGCTTTGACAGATTGTTCTGTGTTATTTACTCCCAAAGATATATTCTTAGATGCGGTCAATGAATCACATCAATTATCCCAACGATTACTTAAGAGTTTGAGTCATGAATTTGGCGTGTTTCTAAATGCCACAAAGTTGCTTGCAAAACACACGGTAAGAGAACGCACGGCGATTAACTTATTAATTCTTCATGATAAATTCAAAACTGGCGATTCTGAGGATGTAGAAATCATCATACATCGGGAAGATTTGGCCAACATGGTGGGTACGGCTATAGAGTCTGTAGTGAGGATGTTGAAAGAATTTAAAGAAGATAATTTTATCAAAACAAAGGGTAGCACTATAGTCATTACAAACCTGTCAGCGCTTCTCAAAGTCTCTCATACCTATTAATTGATTTCACTGAAAGTTGATATATGTCAATACAAGTAATTCCATTTCGCAAAGGTTAATACCTAATTTTGTCCAATAATTTATCATGAAAAAGATTTTATCATTAGCTCTTATTCTATTAGCTCCCGTAGTAACAGTAAGTGCTC
>JBBSPH010000154.1:0-6331 GCA_038258985.1 Flavobacteriales bacterium | reverse complement strand
TGATTGATGAAATACTAGTATTGTTTATTGCGGGTCACGAAACAACCGCTAATGTTTTGACATTTGCCACACAACTACTTGCCCACCATCCAGAAAAAGCCGCTTATGTTCAGCTGGAGATTGAAGGCTTGAGTTCTTCAGATCTCATGGAACAACTCAAGGAACTGGAGTATACCAAACAGGTACTGGAAGAAACGATGCGGTTATACCCGCCCGCTTATGTCACTGATCGCGTTGCAGTGGAGGACGATGTTTGCGGTGATATAGAGATTAAAAAGGGTAGTATTTGGTTGATCTCCTTTTTTGAGATGCACCGCAGGAAGGACCTCTGGGAGCAACCAGATAATTTTATGCCAGAACGCTTTGAAGCCGATAAACGCAAGGAGTACAACGATAATTATTTCCCGTTCGGTGCTGGACCTAGGATGTGCATAGGCAACAATTTTGCGATGTTTGAAATGGCGCTGGTGCTAAAAAATATTTGGCAAAAATTTGATGTTACACCAGTTGGCGATACCATAGAATACCATCCATTGATCACCTTACGGCCTAAGAATGCGCGAGTAGTTTTTCAAAATAAAACATAGATGTCAAAATAATTTCCCTTCATCTGCGGTGATGAGTTATGGTGTATAATTGGGATATGTTACGCTTTCGCGAAAGCGAACCCACCCACAACCTGTGTATATTTTATCAAATCATCCCGTTCCTTAAAACCCGCTTGACGGCTATAATCGCTAAATTTGCAACAGCCCAAAAAGCAATCCATGAGCCAAAGCCAAAAACCAAGTAGACGGAGAGAAGCGTTAGTATACCACGCAAAGCCCACACCCGGCAAGATCAAAGTGGTTCCCACTAAAAAATACAGTAGCCAGCGCGACTTATCACTTGCCTACAGCCCTGGGGTCGCAGAACCTTGCCTAGAAATCGTCAAGGATGCGGCAAACGTCTACAAATACACCACCAAAGGAAACCTCGTCGCGGTCATAAGTAATGGAACCGCCGTGTTGGGATTGGGCGATATTGGACCACTAGCCAGCAAGCCTGTAATGGAAGGTAAAGGGCTGCTTTTCAAGATTTTTGCAGACCTGGACTGTTTTGATATTGAGGTAGATACTAAAAACGTAGAAGAGTTTATCGCTACTGTCAAGAATATTGCGCCCACTTTTGGCGGGATCAATCTGGAAGATATAAAAGCTCCAGAGGCTTTCGAGATCGAACGCAGATTGAAGGAGGAACTGAATATTCCCGTCATGCATGACGATCAGCATGGTACGGCCATTATCTCCAGCGCGGCACTGCTCAACGCGCTTGAACTAGCTGGCAAAAAAATTGGAGAGGTTCAAATCGTGATTAGCGGTGCGGGAAGTGCCGCCATTTCCTGTACCTCGCTGTATGTCAAACTGGGAGCCCGCAAGGAAAACATAGTGATGTTTGACATTGATGGTTTGATCACAAAGTCAAGAACAGATCTTGGCGAGATGCAAATGCAGTTTGCCACCGATCGTCCAAAAATGTCACTTGCAGATGCCATGGTCGGTGCAGATGTTTTCCTCGGCTTGTCTGCCGGGAACATCGTATCGCAAGATATGGTGCGCAGCATGAACCATGACCCGATCGTATTTGCGATGGCAAACCCAACGCCAGAGATCGATTATGATCTGGCAATGGCAGCGCGCGAGGATATTATCATGGCAACCGGTCGCAGTGATCATCCCAACCAGGTAAATAATGTATTGGGCTTCCCATTTATTTTTAGGGGTGCGATGGACGTGCGGGCAACCGCCATTAACGAAGAAATGAAACTTGCCGCTTGTTATGCGATTGCTGGACTAGCCAAAGAACCCGTACCAGAGCAAGTCAATATCGCTTATGGCGAGTTGAAGCTCAACTTCGGTCGGGATTATATTATCCCTAAGCCATTTGACCCGCGATTGATCGCTACTATACCTCCCGCAGTGGCTAGAGCAGCGATGGAATCTGGCGTGGCTCAGGAACCTATTACGGACTGGGTAAAGTATGAAGAGCAGTTGCTATCCCGCATGGGATCGGATAACAAGCTGGTACGTTTGCTTCTAAACCGTGCGCGCACCAACCCCAAGCGAATTGTTTTTGCTGAGGCGGACAATATTGACGTACTCAAGGCAGCGCAAATAGTCCTGGAAGAAGGCATTGGCACGCCTATTCTATTGGGCCGTAAGGATGTCATCGAGGCAATGAAGGTAGAGCTGGAGTTTGACGAGGCGTGCTTGATCATCGACCCTAAGACAGATGAGGAAAGCGCAAGACGGGACCGTTACGCACAGGAATTCTGGAAGCTGCGCCAGCGCAAGGGCGTAACGGAGTTTGATGCAGGAAAAACAATACGACAACGCAACTATTTTGCCGCGATGATGGTAAAGGTGGGTGATGCAGATGCACTCATCACTGGCGTTGCACAATCTTACCCTCGGTCTGTGCGACCTATGATGGAGATTATAGGCATGGCTCCAGGTGTGGACAAGATTGCAACGACCAATCTTATGGTTACAGATCGTGGACCTATATTTATTTCAGACACTTCTATTAACATCGATCCAGACTCGATCGCACTTGCTAAAATCGCCCAAATGACTGGCCGCACCGCCAATATGTTCGGTATTGAGCCAGTGATTGCGATGATCAGTTATGCTAACTTTGGTTCAAGCAAGCATCCCAACGCCACAAAGGTGACGGATGCCGTGAAGTACCTGCACCAGTATTATCCTAGTATCGTTGTGGATGGTGAAATACAAACGGACTTTGCCCTAAATGCAGAGATGCTCCAACAGAAGTTTCCGTTTTCTAAACTCGCTGGCAAAAAGGTAAATACCCTCATTTTTCCCAATCTTGAAAGCGGCAATTCTACCTATAAGCTACTCAAGGAATTGCGTGGTGTGGATTCCATAGGACCAATCATGATGGGAATGCAGAAGCCTTGTCACATTCTACAACTGGGCGCTAGCGTCGATGAGATTGTGAACATGGCCGCCGTTGCGGTTATTGATGCCCAGCAAAAGGAGAAACAAGCGGCAAAAAGAAATGCCGTAGAGTCTCCAAACCAGCCTAGAATCAACTTTTAATTTAACAGGCATAGCTTCCGTAAAGGGAATCATACCGCGTTTAAATTTATTACATTTGGCCATTTGCAAAAATCCTGTTAAATGATTGCCCAATTGCAAGGCCTGCTGGTCGAGAAAAACCTTACTGATGTTATTATCGATTGTGGTGGCGTGGGCTACCTGGTCGAGATTTCATTGCATACCTATTCCTTAATTCCAGAGGGGAATACCGTAAAATTATATACGTATATGATGGTGCGGGAAGATGCCCAGCGTCTTTTTGGCTTCATGGAAAAAAGCGAACGTGAAGTCTTTAAGTTATTGATTTCAGTTTCAGGGATAGGGGCAAACACAGCGCGTACCATGCTTTCCAGCCTTGATCCATCCCAGATTGCCCAGGCAATCGCAAATGGTGATGTGCGCACGATACAGAGTGTAAAAGGCATAGGTACAAAGACTGCACAACGCGTTATTCTGGACTTGAGGGATAAAATCCTGCTGGTGCTGGAAGATCCACAAATATCTGTGTTGCCGAGCAATAGAGGAAGAGAAGAGGCGTTATCAGCATTGGAAACTCTTGGGTATCTGCGCAAGATGGCGCAAAAGGTGGTCGATAAGATCCTGACCGACCAGCCAGATGCCACCACAGAACAATTAATAAAGCAAGCACTTAAACAACTTTAGGATTTGGCGCACGATTACATTAGGCTAGTACGCAAGTATGTATATGTTTTTATGTGTGTGGGTGTTTTCGCTTTCGCGAAAGCGCAAGTCCCACAAACCTCACCGCAAGACACGACGGTTACCGGTTTTAAAGTAGGTCGAATAGTCCTGCCAGATCCACCCAGTATCACCACATTGTATATCTATGACCCTAATCTAGATAGGTATATTTTCTCCAGCCGTTTTGCGGAATACCGTGTTCAATATCCGTTTACCCTCACCCGCGAGGAATACCAGAAGATGGTCGTTCGTGAACAAATACGCGATTATTTTAGGGCAAAATCTGCAGCAATTGCAGGTCAAACCAAAGAGGCCAAGGAAGAGCAAAAAAACCTGCTCCCAAACTTTTATGTAGACTCTGGCTTGTTTGAAAGCATATTTGGTGGGAACGAGATTGCCATCATCCCACAAGGGAATGTAGCGATAGACCTAGGAATCTTATACAACCGCACTGACAACCCCAGTTTTTCACCGCGCAACCGTCAGAATTTCACCTTCGATTTTAATCAGCGCATCAATTTGAGTTTGGTAGGAACGGTGGGTACTCGTTTGAACGTGAACGCAAATTACGACACAGAGGGATCTTTTGATTTTCAAAACCAGATCAAACTGGATTACCAACCTACCGAGGATGACATCCTACAAAGCATCGAGGTGGGTAATGTGAGTATGCCGCTCAATTCGCAATTAATTCGTGGCGCACAGAGCCTTTTTGGGGTGAAGACAGAATTGCAATTTGGCAAGACCCGAGTTACCGGCGTATTCTCAGAACAACAATCAGAATCACGAACCGTGCAGGCCGCTGGTGGTGCTACCTTGAATGATTTCGATTTTTTCTCGCTAGATTACGATGAGAATCGTCACTTTTTCTTGGCGCATTACTTTAGGGATACCTATGACCAAACATTGGCCAATTACCCTTTCTTAAACACCAACATCCAAATTACAAGAGCCGAGGTGTGGATCACCAACCGCGGGAACAGGACTGAAGACGTGCGTAATCTGGTTGCCATTCAAGACATAGGAGAGTCAGATCCCGCAAACATAGGTTTAACAACGGTTCCACCGGGTTTTATCAATGCTCCTGCTGGTAGTTTTCCCAGCAACAGAAACAACGACTTTAACCCGATTGCCATCAACTCTGGTGGAGAAACAATCTTGAACCGTCAAATAAGAGATATCGCTACAGTAGAGCAGGGCTTTGGTAATGCTCAGGTCAATCAAGGATTTGACTATGTGACATTGGAGAACGCGCGCCAACTTAACCCAAGTGAGTACAGATTAAATACCCAACTGGGTTACATTTCCCTGAATCAGCGATTGAACAATGATGAAGTTGTGGCGGTTGCCTTTCAATATACGGTTGGCGGACAGGTTTTCCAGGTGGGAGAATTTGCAAACGATGGTGTAAACGCCACTGAGGTCAACCAGAATCCTGGCGCAAACCAGCAGGAAGTGACAAACCAGAACCTAGTCGTAAAACTTTTGAAGAGTAACCTGACTAATGTATCACAACCCATCTGGGATCTGATGATGAAAAACATCTATAATCTGGGAGGTAGTCGTCTGTCACAGGAAGATTTCAAATTGAATATCTTTTATCAATATCCGCCAGAATTAAATTACTTAACTGCTGCACCGGGCACGATAACTAATCCTGCCGTGCCGCTCCCAGCTGGTGTGGATGAGACGACATTGATTCGGGTTTTCAATCTGGATCGATTGAACAAACAATTGGACCCGCAACCAGCAGGTGATGGATTTTTTGATTTTGTACCTGGACTTACCATCGATCCAGAAACAGGTCGTATTATTTTCACGACAGTAGAGCCATTCGGACAGCATTTATTTGATGAATTAGATAATACGCCCAATGCTGGGGTTGAGGATTACAATGATCCTGCTACCTATAATGCAAATCAAGCGCAGTATGTTTATCGAGAAATGTACCGCACCACCAAAGCCCAGGCCTTACAGAATACTGAAAAGAATAAATACCTTATTAAAGGTGAATACAAATCCAGTGGCCAACAAGGCATTCCTATAGGTGGGTTTAACGTACCGCGAGGATCGGTCACGGTTACCGCCGGTGGTAGACAACTTCAAGAAGGCATTGACTACACGGTTGATTATGCTCGTGGCGTGGTCATTATTCTAGACCAAGCTTTGTTGAATTCCAACACACCTATTCAGGTTTCAACGGAAAACAATTCTACCTTCAACCAACAAACCAAGCGATTTACAGGAATCAATGTAGAACATCAATTCAATAAGGATTTTATTGTTGGCGGGACTTTTTTGAACTTGAAGGAGCGACCAATTACCCAAAAATCTACCTACGGCTCTGAACCTATTAATAATACTATTCTAGGCGCCAATTTCTTGTACAACACAGAATTACCCTTTTTAACGCGACTTGCTAACAAGCTACCAAACATAGATACTGACGTCATGTCAAATATTTCCCTGCGCGGTGAGGTAGCTTATTTGATTCCTGGATCTCCCGACAGCGATAACTTTGAGGGTCG
>JBBSPH010000153.1:0-6338 GCA_038258985.1 Flavobacteriales bacterium | reverse complement strand
TATTCCATATAATTCTTCAATTGGATGGATTTTAACCTCAGATTTTGAAATCCGGCTTCCATGAAAAGCTCCATGCTAGCGCGTATAGGCGCCATGCTTAATATAGGAGCGTTGCTTTGTTGCCAGCCTTCCGCACCATAAATAGGGTCAAACTTAGGTTCCATCATAAAGCGTTCTTCTTTATTATGTCCCCACCAACCGGCCATGCGGTTGAGGGTATCATTATCGGCATGGCGCTCGTGTACAAAACAGCCACCAATACTTCCAGGGCCAGAATTCATATACTTATAGGTACACCATACGGCAAAATCGGCACCGCTGTTGTGCAGTTGTAGATCTACATTTCCTGCACCGTGGGCACAGTCAAAACCTACCATCGCACCGTAGGAATGACCTAGCTCGGTAATCTTTTTTAGGTCAAAAAACTGACCTGTATAGTAATTCACGGCACCGATCATGACCAGAGCGATCTCGTCGCCGTGTTTGGAAAAAATCTGTTCCAGATCTTCTAGATCCAGCGTACTCTTACCGGGACGTGGCTGCCATTCAATAATATCCGTCGCAGGATCGCCACCGTGAAATTTCACTTGGGAATCCATCGCATATTGATCGCTAGGGAAAGCATCTGCCTCCATCACGATCTTGCGGCGTTTGCCAGATGGTTGGTAAAAACTAACCATCATAAAATGAAGGTTAGGTGTCAAGGTATTCATGACAACCACCTCATGCGGTTTGGCACCTACTATTTCGGCCATCGGTTCTGTCAGGAACTCGTGGTAGCGCGTCCATGGGAACGTCTTGTCAAAATGCCCTTTCACGCCCAGTTGCGCCCAGTCATTCATCTCGTCAGCGACATATTCAATCGCCTTTTTGGGCTGCACACCTAGCGAGTTGCCACATAGGTAGATGCTTTCTGTGCCATCAACATGTTTTGGGATGGTAAAGCTTTCGCGATAGCGGGACAACCCACAGGCTTCATCAAGCGATTGTGCATATTCTTGCGTAGGTAGAAAGGTCATTGTGGGAACTATTTTGTGATTTTTATATCGGTAAAAAAGATGTTGAGGGAACCGTCTGGCGTACGGTGGTTGGTAGCGATCTTGATACCATTATAGTCGTTGTAATCCTCAAAACTGGTTGTCATCGCCGGCTCAGTCGTACCGCCTGGATAATACATCCATTTGGTGATCATATTGTTCTCATCCACCAGCATGTCATACCGATCGCCTGGCGTGTAACCACCATTGCCGGTATATTGAACCTTGACCATCTTACCATCAGCAGATTCTGGATAGCTCACGTCCATTCCAGTATCCCAAGCGAGTTTAAATTGTGGTACGAGCCAGTACACGTCGTTGATAAAGGCACGGTCTGCACTCAAGGAAAGGCTGTCGAGTTGCTGGGCACGGTTATAGGTAATGGTTTCTCCCTTTGCAGTGAGTGTAACATCTTCAGATTGTGGGTTCCATTGCCATTGACGGCCTGGCATTACCTCGCCGTTGCGTTCTACATTAAAGGTAAAGTCCACCTGCTTGACATCCTTCCAGGATTCAAGACCGCTGGCGTCAGCCACTTGCTGGGAGAGCTCCTGTGATTCCTCAATGGTTGATGGTTCTTCTTTAGGATCATTTTTGCAGGCGATCAATGAAGCTGCAATGGCAATTAAAACTAGGAATCTTTTCATGGTGGTGCGGGTTGTTATTTCCAGTCAAAAGTACGATTTATCACGGGTTACTAAATTGTAAAGGTTTGTGAATACGCCTATACGCCGCTTATGCAAAAATTACCTTTGCAGCGTGAAAACCAAAAAAGTACAAACCAACATTAGCCCGCGCAAAAAGAACGTCATCATTCTGCTGCTGGGAACCTTGATTGCGATAGGTCCGTTCTCTATAGACACATACCTTCCTGCTTTCAAGCAAATTGCTGGTGATTTTAATGTAGAAACTAGCGCGATAGGCTTGACGTTGACCACCTATTTTATCGGGATAGGTTTAGGCCAGCTAGCATATGGACCGCTAATGGATAAATACGGTAGGCGCAAACCATTGATTGTCGGGCTTGCGCTATATATGGTCATGAGTATACTTTGTGGTCTGGCATGGGATCTCTGGTCACTTGCATTTTTCAGGTTTTTCATGGCACTAGGAGGTTGTGCGGGAATGGTAGCAAGCAAGGCCGTGGTAAGGGATTACTTTGAAAAGGATAAGGTGGCAGACGTATTGAGTACACTCATGTTGATCATGGGAGTCGCGCCCATCATCGCGCCTACAGTAGGTGGTTTTATTATTACGGCATTCCACTGGGAATGGGTGTTCTTTTCCCTAGCAGTTTTTGCAGGGCTCATGTTGCTCAACGTTATCTACGTCTTACCAGAAAGCGCCGAACCGAATAGCAAGACCAGTCTGCATCCTAAAAGAGTCGCTCGTGAATATTGGTCTATATATAAGAACAAAGATTTCTTTCTATTTTCCACAACTAGAGGCTTCGCCATCGGCGCATTACTGGCCTATGTAGCAAGTGCACCATTTGTATTTATCGAATACTTCGGGATGGGGGAGGACATGTTCGGCTATGTTTTTGGTGGGAACGCTGCTGGATTGATATTGGGCAGCCAGCTCAACCGCTTATTTCTGCGCAGGTTCACCACATTCCAGATTACGTTTACCATAGCGATACTAATGGCAGTACTCACCTGCGGTATTACCATCTACAGTCTAGTGGTCGCGCCACAATTCTGGGTGATCTATCCAGGCTTGTTCACGATGTTATTTTTTATCGGTTTTCAAAATCCGAATGTTACAGCGCTCAGTCTTCAGCCTTTCAATCTACAGGCGGGTAGCGCCAGTGCGCTTGTTGGCGCTGTGAGCATGATCTTTGGAAGTATTGCCAGCACCTTGGTTGCGCAGTGGTTGACGGATAGCCTGATGCCACTGTTGGGCATCGTTACCTTTTGCAGCATTGCTGGTTGTATAGCGGTTGTCTATTATAAATCACAATATGGTCATGGGTACGCTTTCGCGAAAGCGTACTACCATCATCCCCACCGCATCGAACAGCGTCGGGAGGCAGCTTAAGTAATTGAATAATAAGCGCTGGAGTCCACGGAATTAAGATTGATCGTGTAAGAGTTATGTTTATCGTAACAAATAAATGATCTTTAGGTCTCTATAATTTAAGCTGATACCACTACATTGAAAAAGCTGTATGTTTTATTGTTATTAATGACCGCGTTTACGGCGCTAGCAAAAGAAGTGATTCCGATTGAGACGCCTGTTTCTTTCCCGGGAGCAGCGCGATTGAGTGAGTACACGATTCGCATGCCCTTCAACCTCGTTGGAAATTTGATAACTGTCGAAGCATCTGTAAATGGCAAGAGCGGACCGTTCATTATCGATACTGGGTCCTATGCCATGGTACTTAACAAGCGTATTTATGGAGCAGGTGATGCCGGTCATAACTATACCTATTCAGTCAATCGAGAACTGGGAGCTGTTTCAGAAGCCAGTGTCTATGAATTTTGGATCGATGATTTTGAGGTAAACGCAAACCAAGCAGACCTCATTGACCTCTCCAAAATAGAGATGGGCAAAAAATCAAGAATCAATGGAATATTGGGGTACCAAAACCTCAAGAACTTTGAGGTCTATATAGATTTCTACCTCCAACAGATCACCTTATTTAAGCTCAAGGGCAACGGCGACCGACACGACTTTAAATTTATGACTGATGAGGTGATTGATACGTTAGCGTTTCAGCGTAAAAAGCATTCCATTATCATAGAAAGCGCTATCGCAGGTCAAAAAATGAGCTTTGTCCTTGATACGGGCGCAGAAATCAATCAATTGAATAAAAACGTACATCAAGTCATCCTGCAAAACTTCCAGCCGTTGCAGCGGGTGCAGATGGTAGGCATGGACGGTGAAGGAGAAGAGGTCATTGCAGGTAACTTCAAGAGCTTTGACCTTTCACCAGGATTCAAATGCCTGCAAATGCCCACAATAATTACAACAATGGATTTTGCAAGAGAGGCGTATGGGACGACCATAGATGGAGTTTTGGGATACTGGTTCTTGAAAGACCGCAGGGTGATCATCAACTACCGCAAGAAAAAATTACTTTTTACAAAATGGCCACAGTGAGAAATACCGTCTGCTTCTTGACTTTATTGATGGTGTCCTTGACACAGTCACTTGTGGCACAGTCTACTCTGGGCTATTCCATTGATGGCGCAGATATCATTTTTAACTTCAATCTTGCAGATTATAAAGAGGTAACCGTTAATGGCTCTGACGTAACTCTGAAAATTGATGACATTAAACTGCGGGACATTGCCGTGGCTGGGACATTCAATGATTGGTCAGGAAAAGGGTGGAAACTGGAACGGGTCAATGAGCAAGTTTATGAGCTGCGTAAAAAGGTGAAAGATTTGAACGCCTCCAGCGGTACTTCATTTAAATTTTTGATAAATGATCGCTTTTGGGTAGAACCACCAGCATTTGCCTCAAATCGATCAATATCTAGTTTCAATGACCTATTTACCAGTGTTTATAATCTCGATATGAATTTGGGTAAACCAGATAAGTCTGGCAATCACCTGTTTTATCTCGCAGGTCATCAAGATGCGGAAAGCGTGATCGTTTCAGGTACATTCAACTATTGGGATGAGCATGATTTTACAATGAAATGGATAGATGGTGCCTGGCAACTGCGGGTCAAGTTACCACCCGGCGAGCATCAGTACAGATTTATTGTAGATGGCAACTGGATGGAAGACCCTGCTAATCCCAACCGTGTCGAGAATGAGTTTGGTGAACACAACAGTCTAGTCTCCAAACATAAGATGCAGCAGTTTACCCTAAAGGACAAAGGGTATAAAGACGTTTACCTCGCGGGTGACTTTTCAAACTGGCAATATGGCAAGATAGCCATGAGGCGGGAGAATGACTATTGGAAGCTCACCTTGCCGCTGCCCTATGGCCGCTTTCACTACAAGTTTATCACAGATGATAGTTGGATTCTTGATCCTACAAACGAGACGACCGAGTTTGGTGAGGGCGGTCATCTCAATTCCGTGATCTTCATAAAATAATTTTCTGTTGGTGTTTTCGCTTTCGCGAAAGCGAACTTCTTTAAACTCATCTTAATATCTATTTGTACCTACAATTAAAATGTATTTTTGACTACTAAATGACAGATGATGAAAACAGTAGTTCACAGAGCAGATAGTAGAGGCCATGCAAATCATGGATGGCTCAATGCAAATCACAGTTTTAGTTTTGGCGGTTGGTACAATCCTGATCGGGTAAACTTTGGTGCCATTAGGGTGCTGAATGATGACGTGATTGCACCCGGTGCAGGTTTCCCTACACACCCGCACGATAACATGGAGATCATCACAATTCCATTATCGGGAATATTGGAGCACAAGGATAGCATGGGCAATGTCGCCCAGATCAAAACGGGCGAGGTGCAGGTAATGAGCGCTGGTACCGGTGTTACCCATTCAGAATATAACGGCAGTCAAACCGAAGAATTGAAACTGTTCCAGATCTGGCTGTTCCCTAATAAGAGAGATGTCAAGCCACGGTATGATGAATTCAAACTCAATCTTGAAGATAGAAAGAATAAATTCCAACAGATTCTGTCGCCGTCGCCAGAGGATGAAGGAGTGTGGATCCATCAAAACGCATGGATGCATTTGATCGCAATGGATAAAGATGTTAAGCAATCCTATAAATTGAAAGACGCCAGCAACGGAGTTTATCTAATGGTGGTATATGGTAATGTAGCAGTAGAAGGAGAATTGTTGAATTCTCGAGATGCTATCGGTATAACCGATTTCACCACACTAACCATCAACCCAACACAACCATCAGAGTTGTTATTGATAGAAGTCCCTATGGATTACTAGGATTTTCCGTTTTCGGGAAGAAGAGCCAGAGGGATAAATCATGGCCTGGGACCCGAAAAGACGCTATCGATGGTAAGTGATCAAATAATTCCAGAAATTATTTTGAGTGCAACGTATTGATAATTTGGGCGTTAAAATTTAATTGCAAATTATTTCAATTTTTCTTGGTAAAAAGTTTGGTGGTAAGAGAAAAGGCTCTGTATATTTGCACCCGCTTTGAGATAGACGTTGAGTCGATAACAAAGCAACGTTCATAGGGAGATTGGGAATACTGACAGAGGGTCAAGGCATCGTGAAGAGGCCTGGCCGCTGATAAAGTTCCCGGAATATATTTCCTTTTAAGTTCATTGAAAATTTTGATTGACAGCACAAGAAGAACAGGTTTATGCCTTAGGGTATAGATCGGTAAGAAATTATAATTATA
>JBBSPH010000152.1:0-6354 GCA_038258985.1 Flavobacteriales bacterium | reverse complement strand
TCAAAATTAGAGCTCATAAACACCTGTCCAGTTGGCGTGAAACGCAAGTAGATCTGGGATCCGCCGTATTCACTATCTTTTGGAAAATAATTGGTCTTAAAGGCTGGGCTTTCCAATAGCAGTCGGGTTAGCTTTGCCTGATCTGCTGCAATTCGCGCAGCAGGTGTTTCTTCAAAAACTTTGTCATCATCACTCTGACAGGAAAATGTAGTCATTCCCAAAAGAATTGAAAACGCTATTAAATATAATTTCTTTTTCATCTTATTTTTATTTAGTTGACTACGTCAAGTAATGCTTGATAGGAAACCCGTTGTAACTCGTCCAAATCAATTTGAAACTCTTCCAAATAATATTGTTTCACCAACGCCTCTTTTCTTCTCAGCGCTGCCTTGGCCGTTGGATCGGTAACACCCTCAATCCGTCCATTAAAATCTGCAACAGATGAGGTTAAGATTTCAGAGACCATTTCAACAAAATCTTCAGTCTCGCTACTGGAAGCATAAGCGGTAATATACCCTAATTGCCTTGCCTCTGCGTCAGATCTATTGAACCATTGTGCTGTATAATTTGCAGGATTTATTAGTCCATATTCAACCTCAAAAGGCTCAGTCTGGTTGAGAATATGACCGTATTCATGCTGAATTGTTTTTAACGGTTGCTTAATACTTTCAATATTTGTATAGTCTATAAAATCAATATTAAAAAGAGAGATTTTAGTTCCAGCCTCGGCTAACCCAAGAGTTATAGTAGCGGACTGATTAAAATTAAAACTTCCAATCAAGGTAAATTGACGTGGTGCTATTTGCTGTACGAAAGTCGGTCCGCCCACCTGGTTGTGAGGTTCAATCCAGACCTTCTGTAGAACGTCCAACATAGGTCGTACACTTTCTATGCGCGGAGGATACAAAAAACGTCCTTGATCAACCTCATTAATATCGTATTTATATTCAATATCGATATTATAAGGAGTTACAAATGTATCCCTGATATATTGATCCAACTCATTAAGTTGAGGTGGTGTTGTATCTATCTGACTCTCAGTCAATGCATCTTCTGATTGGCAGGAAGACAGGAATAAAACACCTCCTATGAACAAGAAACGCAATGGATAAAATTTTATATTTTTCATTTTTTGCAATTTTATATTATTATCGTGGATTGGCTTGTATCCCAAAGCTCACTGCCTCGTTAGGTATTTGCATTAATCTTCTAGGGTCTCCCTTAGGAAGTAAAAACTCATTGTCATTGACATCAGTATGCCTGACCGGGATATCGAATCTTCTGATATCAAACCACCGCAAACCTTCTTGATAAAACTCTCTGCGACGCAGTTCCATTAACGAATTAATAAAAGGAACGGTTTCAGCAGTCAGTGTGTAATATGGCGTATATAAAGTAGCATCATTAACTGCATAAATGGAACTTATTTGTGCAGCTGTCAATTGATCAGTCGCTGGATTGTAATTCTGAGTTTTCACTGATAGGAAACGGTTGATATCTGCCGTGGCTAGATCAAATTGACCTAACATTGCATAAGCCTCTGCCCTATTCAGAATAACCTCGTCATTACTCAACAAAACATAGGTGACAAACGGAAATCCGATTCCCGCACTGGCGTTAGTAAATCTAAAATATTCCTGATATTTAGGTATATTTAAAAACAAATCATTCCCAAACACTCTGTAACTCCATTGTTTACCAGTGGGATTATTGGATGAAAATAATTGCTGTCTTAATTCACTTCTAAGCTGGTATCTTGATCCCGCTCTAGTTCTATTGAAAAGTGATGCACCTGTAACTATCAAATTATTTGTAGGTTCAAGAACGGAGGAGTAACGAGCTGTAATTCCACTAAATGTGAGCGCATTGTATTGATTCGTCCAATCTCTTAATTGGAGCGCGTCAGCACCAAGAGCTATGTTGGAATTTGCTATAACCTTATCCCACTGAGCCGTTTGAAGATAAACTCTTGACGCAAATGAATAAGCAGCATCGCGGTTGAAATGAAAACGAACAACCTTGTAATCGTTAGTAACTATAGGCAAAGCTTCTTCTAAATCCCGTATGATATTATCATAAACACCTTGAACAGTACCGCGCTCATACTGCTTGATCAAAACTGATTCAGGCTCCTCTACATAAGGTATTCCCAAATCAGTTGCTGCCGTAGCAGGGTCATAAGGAGAAGACCAGATATTAACCAGCATGTAATGAGCATAAGCTCTGCATAACAATGCCTCCGCCTTGTATCTATCAAGTTCTGGACCGCCACCTAATTCATCAATAGACTGAAGAGCTTGATTTGCTTGAGCTATCGCTGCATAGGCAGAATTCCAATAATTTACAGGAAAATCACTATCTGGTTCGAAAACATCTCTCCAAAAATACATTTCTGTATTTAAGCGATTGTCATTTGCGCTAGGACCTTTATCGGTAGCGTTATCAGTTCTAGGCGTAAGAAAAGGTGCGTAACCAGCTTCAATGTATGCGCCGGTTAGCAACTCACCAATTTTTTCTGCACTATCAATTTGCGTTCGGTTATCTGGAGTTTCATCTAGCACATCGCTACAGGAAAAGCAAAGCACTAATACTAAACCAAAAAGGCTGAGTTTATTTGTAAGTAAGTATTTCATTTATTTATGTTTAGAAACCAACATTAAGTGATAAAGTGTATTGCTTAGGAACTGGAGATGCTACACCACCAGATCTAATAAATTCAGGATCTTGACCGTTCAACTTAGAATCGGAATAAATCAAGAAAGGGTTTGTGGCCTGAGCTGAAAGTCTAAATTGGGTAAGGTTTAGTGTTTTTCTAAAGGTTTCAGGAAAACTATAACCTACGCTTATATTTCTTAACCGCACATAACCACCATCTGCAATACGTTGATCTGAAAAGTTATAGGCATTATATGCTCTTGATACAACATTCGCGCCATATTCAGTAATTAATTGAGTTGATGCTATAACGGGAATATTTGTTCTTGCCTCATCACCAGGTAGTAACCATCGATCCGTAAAATCTTGAGAAAACACACTTAAATCCGTATATCTTGATGCAAACGTAGGAGTTAATCTAATTTTATTTCCAGCAGAGAAAGTAACAAAAACACCAAAATCAAAATTCTTATAAGTAAAGTTGTTAGCTAAACCTCCGGAGAAGTTTGGCTCGATACCTCCCTCGTATTTCAAATAGTCAGAGATATTATCTACCGCTTGGAAGTCAATTCCTGTTAATGTGTTTACCGGATTGCCATCACCATCTACACCTAGGTTAAAAGTTGGCAAACCATCCTCATTCAAACCATCAAAATCAAACGAGAATATTGATCCTCTGGGAAATCCTACTACGTTTCCACCATTTTCATCTACAAGGTCAAATACATTCGGTCTCTGAAGTAATTTAGTTATCTTCTGGTCAAAGGCAGAAATATTGAATGACGTCTTCCAAGAAAAATCATCTGTAGTTATATTTCTTGTCCCGACTTGAAATTCAATTCCTTTGGTAGTCATCTCAGCGTTGTTACCTAATTTAATGAACTCTCCTCCGATACCAGATGTGCGAACCAAGTCGATAAGATCACTTCCCTTTCGAACATAAGCGTCGGCATTGATGGTAACTGCATTGTTAAATAAACCGATATCAAGACCTAAATTGAATTCTAACGTTTTCTCATACGTAAGTTCGCTATTTTGAAGGTCTAGGATATTGATGAAGTTTTCACGATCCTGCTGATTTTGACGATCAGTGATAGAGTTTTGAAAAATTGCTAGATTATTACTTGCCGCATCTGCCAGTAACCCTACAAGTCCGTAACTAGGACGAATTGCTAGATTGTTTACCCAATCAACATCTTGCATGAATTCTTCCTTGTGAATGTTGTAACGTCCAGCGATGTTAAAGGTAGGTAACCATCGTGCAGAAGCAGAGCGACCCGCTCTATTTGAACCATCGTAATTACCAGTAAGGTTGAGAACGTACTTCTGATCATAATCATAAGTGGTGTTCAAGAAAAAGGTTACTCCTCTCTCTCTAGTTTCCAACAAACCAAAATAATCGGTACCCTCTAAAATAACTTTTCTTAAGATGTCCGGATCAGTGAATGGAACACCGCCACGATCAAATTGAATCCCATAGCCCGTATTAAAGGTTTCACTTCGGTCAGTAGTTCTATATTCCTGTCCTAGATATACTCTAAAATTATGGATATCATCAATTGATTTTTTGATATCCAACGTATTTCTAAAAGTGTAAGTTTCGATTTTATTTTCAGTATTTCTTAAGATACCGCCGACTGGCAAAACAACTCTTGGGACTGAATTCGGATTTGCTGGATCATCAAATAGGAAAATATTTTGATCACGAACAATTGTTGTTTCGTCAGCTCTGTAGGCACCAGCAACATTTGATTGTTCAGTGATGCGCTGTTCGGTAGTCGAAAACGCATATCGAGCAGTTGCAAGAAAATTGTAAGTAATGTCTGGCGTGATCTTATATTCTGCAGCTGTTCTAAAACGTAGATCAGTTACTTTAATATTAAGGGAGTTATTATTTATTTCATCTAAAATATTGAATGGCGCCCAGTTGTAGCGAACATATTCAAGGTTGCCGTTGTCATCTCTTGGACGAATTGCTCTACTCGTATTCAAAGCATAACTGAAAGGATTTATATCAAAATCTCTGTTCACCTGGCCTGTAACCGTATTATCTTGGGAGTTAAAGGTTCCAGGGGCATTCTGATCTCTAAAAGATGTTTGTAATTGGAAAGTCAATTTGAGCTTGTCCTCTGCTAGGTAATAGCTATTTTGGATATTTCCTGTAAGGCGTCTAACTCTGTCAGCGATGGTCCAACCCGGATCTGTATAATAACTTAAAGATGCGTAGGAGGTATTATTCTCCCCACCTCCTGAAAAACTTAATGAATGTGTTTGAGTTGGAGTGGTTCTAAAAAGCTCATCAAACCAGTCTGTGTTGGCAAGCTCGTATTTTTGTAAAAATGAAGCCCTTGCCTCTGGAGTATTGACAAGATTGAATCCTCCAGTTGCAGGATTAAACGTATTAATTTCGCGATACAATAAATTATAAATACCACCAAATCTATTTTGTAAGGATCCTGCAATATTCAAGAATCCTTTGTTTTCCAATTCTCTATAGACAGAAACTGTTTCTTGAGAATTTAGTAGGTCAAATTGAGAATAGTTAGGTTTGGTTCTCACCGTATATTCAGAAGTATAATTGACCCTATTCGCTTGATTACGTTTACCCGTTTTGGTTGTAATTACAACTACACCATTAAGTGCACGTGCACCATACAATGCTGTTGCTGAAGCATCTCTCAAAATATCGATACTCTCAATATCCGCAGCATTTAAACCTGCAACAACAGATCCTAAAAGAGTGCTGGAATCTCCAGAAGTTAGGTCTTCCAGTCCTATATTGACAATTCCTTCTTGGATAGCTCCATCTACTATCCAAAGTGGCTGCGTGTCTCCCAATATAGAAGAAGAACCTCTTATGGTTATACGCGGCGCAGTACCAAAGGTACCCGAAACGTTTTGTACCGTTACACCTGCAGCACGACCTTCTAACAATCGAGATACATCCGCAACTCCATCAAGCTTTATCTCATCCCCTTTCAGTGTTTGGGCAGCTCCTGTAAATAGTTGCTTTTCAATATTTTGATAACCAGTAACAACTACACCTTCTAAGGATTCGACATTCTCTTTTAATGAAACATTAATTACAGAAACGTTTGCTCCCACCGTTCTGTTTTCAGTAAGATAACCTACGTAAGAGAAAACCAATACATCGCCTTCATTAACTAGGATACTGTATTTACCGTCAAAATCGGTGACTACACCATTTCTCGTGTTAGAGACAGATACGTTCACTCCTAAGATCGGGCCAATGGCCTCATTACTAACTGTACCAGTTATCGTCTTTTGTTGTGCAAAAGCACTATGGCTATAAAGGGAGATTAATAAAAAACCGATCCCGAGATACTTCCATCCTATCATCTTTGACATATTTATTTATAAAGTGCCAAACATAAATTAAAAATATGTTAATGTACATTGTCTTACACAATATTTCAAAATTTAACTCTTTTAAGCTATTAATAAGCTCGCAGTAGGCTAATTAGAATTTAATAGCTGTTTCAATTTCAGAATTTGTAGTTATAGTCTTAACATAATAGAAAGATAAATGACCACTGAGAAAGATTTCTCACTGCCCCATCCGAAATCGAATCTTCACCCATTCCCTAGTTATAAATCCCAACACAATCCCGTTTTCTAGATCTCGCTCCTGTACATCTGCCAAATAGTACAACTGCTGTAATTTAGGGTCGCTTTTTT
>JBBSPH010000151.1:0-6375 GCA_038258985.1 Flavobacteriales bacterium | reverse complement strand
ATCTTGTTGTACTCATCAAGGATCGCAACCGTTTCTGCAACGCCCTCGCGCACGATTTCCATTACGGTCTTCGTCTCGTCTAGCTCTGGCTCCTGCTCCAGATAACCTACTTCATAGCCCGGCAGGAAATTGATGTCTCCCTGATAATTTTTCTCGCTTCCCGCGATGATCTTCATCAACGTGGATTTACCAGAGCCGTTCAGACCTAGGATACCGATTTTCGCTCCGTAGAAAAAGCTGAGGTATATGTTTTTTAATACTTGTTTTCCAGTGCTTTGATAGGTTTTTGACAACCCTTTCATGGAAAATATTACTTGTTTATCGTCACTCATTGCAATGCTGTTTTTTCTTTTAATAATCTTGTTAATTCTTCTAGTGATGTGGTGGTGTACCGCTTTCGCGAAAGCTTCAAATCCTCCTGCCCGTCAATTCTAATCAATAATCCTTGTTCCAGTAGATTCACTTCCCGCACACTGCTGAATAGGAATCCAATGGTTTTATGTCCCAACAGCTTCATCGTCACACTTTTCCCACCGTAGGAAACTGAATTTGAAACCGTAAAACTTTCCATGCTCAAAAAGGCAAAAAGTGCTACAGCCACTGCTGCGGCTATATATGCATAGTAACTGGGCACCTGCATAAACCAGCACACTCCCGCAAGTACCAACAATCCTGCTGCTATAAACGTGATGGCCTTAAAACGAGGACTGGTTAGGTCTCTTATTTTGATCTCGCGCTGCACTATACCCTTCCTTTCAATGCATTGAACACCCATGCGATGGCAAAAAACCCAACGCCCACGGCAGAAAAACCATAACCGGCCACCTCGCGGTATTTGAATGCTCCCATAGCGATCAAGGCCACACCTATGATGATCATGATAAGCGTTGCCCATCCCAAAACTCCGTTCTTATTCATTGCCATTCTTTCCTAGTTTTAACTCTTCAACCTGCAAATATACAGTGCTGGTTAGTCCTGTTTACTGGCTTTTTTAGAACCTTTATACATTTCATATTTTACAAGTCGCGATTCCAGTTTTCCATTGAACAGCTTTATCCTGCGCGATGCCTTTAGACCCACAAATTTTAAGGCCTCTAGGTTTCCCGTGATCATCCACGCCGTGCTTCCAGCATATCTTGATTTTAAAGCATCTCCTATTTCTTTGTAGAAAGCTTCCATATCAATTTCCAGTCGTTCATCATAGGGTGGATTGAATAACAAAAATGCTTGTGCGCTCTGTGAATCTCTGAAGAAATCTCCTTTCTCTACGCTTACAAAATCTTCTAGATTTGCATTCTTGACATTCTCGATCGCTTTTTCTACCGTAAAACCATCAGCATCGCGAGCGATGATCTTGCCATCAAAACCACGCATTTTCTTAAGGCAGCTTTCTTGGATGCTCTCAAATAACTCATTGTTATAATCCGGCCACTTCTCAAAACCGAATTCCTTTCTATTGATGTTGGGCGCTATGTTCGCTCCTATCATCGCAGCCTCTATGGCAATCGTTCCACTACCACACATGGGATCAATAAACGTTGATCGCTGGTCCCAGTTGCTCAATAAAATGATTCCCGCAGCGAGTACCTCATTAATAGGTGCAATGTTGGTCTGCTCGCGATACCCTCTTTTATAAAGCGGATCACCACTGGTATCGAGGGAAACATCCACCATCTGGTCATTAATGTGTACAGAAATACGTAGGTCTGGATGCTTGGTATCCACATCTGGACGGCGACCGTGTTTTTGACGCAATTGATCCACGATAGCGTCCTTAGTTTTTAATGCTACGTACTGGCTATGGTTGAAGTATTGGGAAGAAACCGTCGCGTTTACCGCCAGCGTATCGTGTGGCGTTAAGTATTGCGACCAGTCCATCTGGTGTATACCGTCATATAGGTCTACCTCGTTACGCGCCCTAAAACTATGGATGGGTTTGAGAATACGTATGGCGGTGCGCAACATCATGTTTGCTTTGTACATAAAGCCCTGATCGCCCATAAAGCTTACCATGCGCACGCCCTTCTCGATGTTCATCGCGCCTAGGTCGCGCAGTTCCTTTTCCAGAACTTCTTCCAAGCCAAAAAGCGTTTTGGCAATCATCTTATAATTTTGGGACATGCAATACAGATTTGAGCGGCAAAATTAAGGTATTTTTGCCGCCTATGAGTGATGCAAACGACCAGACTACATGGTATGCCAGTTGGTTCGACACGCCCTATTACCACATTTTGTACCGCGACCGCGATTACAGCGAGGCCGGCAAATTCATGGAACTGCTTACCCAGGAGCTCCAACTCTCCCAAGGATCTAAAATTCTTGATCTTGCCTGTGGGCGCGGTCGACACAGTATTTTTTTGAATAGATTGGGATTTGATGTTACCGGTGTGGATTTGAGTGAGAGCAGCATCGCTTTCGCGAAAGCGAAACTCAACCACATCAAGTCTGGAAATGTAGAATTGGGAGAACTTGGCAATGGCAATGTGCAACTGGATCGCATTCATTTTGCCGTTCACAATATGACCCAGCCCTTTCCTGATCAGTTTGATGCGGTCTTGAACCTGTTTACTAGTTTTGGCTATTTTGACAATCCCAATGATAACCTGCAAACAGTAATCGCCATCAAGAAGAGTTTGAACAGCAATGGATATGGCGTTATCGATTTTTTTAATTCCCACAAGGTTATTGCAAACCTAGTTCCCTATAATGAGAAGACGGAAAAGGGAATCACCTTCCAACAATCCAGAAAATGGGAGGACGGATACATCTATAAAGACATCCATTTTGTCGACGATGGCAACCGTTATCATTTTACGGAACGGGTACAGGCATTAACACTAGAAGATTTTGAAACCTATTTTGAAAAGGCAGGAATGGAAATGGTGGCCACCTATGGCAGTTACCAATTAGATGCTTATGATAAAACAAATAGCGATCGATTGATACTCGTCTTCAAAATAGCCGGTCTATAATGATGAATTTAGTTTTACCATTTATCGCTGTTGTCTTGGGATCACTGGCAGCCTTTATGTTCAAGGAGGTTTCCAGAAACCGAATGAAACTGTTGCTTGCATTTTCTGGAGCTTTTCTACTAGGCGCAGTGGCAACAGAGTTTCTTCCCGAGATTTATCAAACCGGTGATTCAACGTATGGAATCTATTTGATTGCCGGTGTTTTCCTGCAGATTATCCTAGAATTCTTCTCTAAGGGTGCCGAACATGGCCATTTGCATGTCCATAAAGATGTAGCCGGATTCCCATTTGCGTTGTTCGTGAGCTTGTGTATCCATGCCTTTCTAGAAGGAATGCCTTTGCAGGATGCCAGCGGTATGACCTATGGCGTAGCAATTCACAAGATTCCAATCGCATTCATTTTTACGGGATTTTTGATTGCCAACAAAGCACCTTTGATTAGAATTTTTCTGGTCATAGGGATTTTTGCGTTAATGTCCCCATTAGGTAGCCTGGTGGCAAACTACGCAGACGTTGACGTAGACCTAATGCTCCCTATTAAAGCGCTCGTTGCTGGGATTGTACTTCACGTTTCTACTACCCTTATTCTAGAATCCAGCGATGGACACCAATTCAATTTTGCAAAACTATTGGTAATGCTGGTCGGCGCAGGTCTCGCCCTTGTTCTTTAATGTTGGCAAAAACTAGCATTAAACCCCTTTTATGAGCTTAATGTTGGCTTTTGCCAACATTAACATAGATTACTTTGACGTTTTTGAAATTCTTTGCTACATTTGTTGAATCTTAATGTTAGCAAAAACCAACATTAAGTTGTAAAACAGGCTTTAATGACAGTAAAAACAAACATTAAATCAGAATCAAAAAGTGATGCAGTAATCTTGCAACGAATAGGTATGTTCATCAAGGCTGAACGTGTGGCTAGAAATAAGACTCAAGACCAACTGGCTATTGACTGTGGAATCAACCGCTACACCATTGGACAAATAGAAAAAGGCGAATCCATCACGCTTAAGGTATTAATTCCCATTCTGCGCGGGTTGAATCGGCTGGATGTGCTCGATCTGTTTGCAACTAGCGACCTAGTAAGTCCATTGGAAGCCGTAAAATTGAAAAAGAAAAAACGACAGCGGGCAAGTCCCAAAAAAGAAACCTCGACTAAAAAATCAGACTGGTAATGATCGATAGAGCCATCATCAAAATTTGGGATCAGGTTGTCGGTGCTGTTTTGTGGGATCCAAAAACGGAAACAGCCAGCTTTGAATACACCGCAGCGTTTGCGGCAAACGACCGCGAACTTGCACCATTGAAAATGCCGCTTGCCAGCAATGTAATCTACCGCTTTCCAGAACTGCGCACTAGAGAGCAGGATCAGGAAAACACCTTCCAAGGTTTGCCTGGACTACTGGCAGATGTCCTGCCCGACCGTTATGGTAATCGATTGATCAATACGTGGCTGGCGCAGCAAGGACGACCAGACAACAGCATGAATCCAGTTGAAAAACTATGCTTCATAGGAACCCGCGGTATGGGAGCCCTAGAATTTGAACCGGCCACGTACCAAAAAGCAACCACATTTAGCGTAGAATTGGACAGCCTGATCAACATTGCGGCAGAAATGCTTAACGAACGCGAAAAGTTTGTGGCAAATACCAGCGAGGATGAACTAAAAGCCATGCAGGAAATTCTAACATTGGGAACATCTGCCGGTGGTGCAAGAGCCAAAGCCATTATCGCATTTAACGAGACGACCGGCGAGGTGCGCTCTGGACAAACCGACGCTCCCACAGGATTTGAACATTACCTGATTAAACTGGATGGTGTGGATGATGCACAATTCGGCACTACGAGAGGATACGGTCGTATTGAGATGGCCTATTACCATATGGCCAGCGCTTGCGGAATCAACATGATGCCCTCCCGATTACTGGAGGAAAGCGGTCGCGCCCATTTTATGACACAGCGGTACGATCGTGAAAATGGAGCTACCAAACACCACATCCAGACCTTTTGCGCAATCAAGCACTACGACTATAACCATGTGGGTCAACACAGCTATGAACAGCTGTTCCAGACCATGCGGGAATTGGGGCTACCCTACCCACAGGCAGAACAGGTTTTTAGACGTATGGTGTTCAATGTCATCGCTAGAAACTGTGATGACCACACTAAAAATTTCGGCTTTCGATTAAAGCAGGTCGGCGACTGGGAAATCACGCCTGCGTATGACATTTGTCATGCCTACAGGCCAGGCAGTCCATGGGTGAGCAAGCATTCTTTATCCATCAACGGAAAACGTGAAAACATTTTGTTGGAGGATTTTCTGGTGGTAGCAAAATCCATGAACATCAAAAAACCCAAAATGATTATTCAGGACATCAACGAGCAGGTACAGAATTGGGAATACTACGCAGGTCTGGCTGGTGTAGATAAGCTGTTAGTGCAAAGTATCAAAGAAACATTGCTGGATTATAAGGTTTGACGCTGGTTCGCTTTCGTTTTTCGACTAAGCTCAGCATAAACTTCTTTTTTGTTCCGCTTTCGCGAAAGCGTAAAAGAAAGCGAACCCTACCGATTACTCCTTAACAAAAACCATACAATGCTGCCACGGCAGGTTGTCGATGTTCTCCTTGAGTTTAAATCCATTGGCGGCAAATTCCTTTACTGCCTGTGCCTCGCTCATTTTATGGATGGTTTTAATAGGTATATTAGGATCCTCTCCACGGTATTCGATCAGATAGATTTCGCCCTCTTTTTTGAGCGCACTTTTCATGGAAGCGATCATCTCGATGGGAAAATTGAACTCGTGATACACGTCCACCATGAGGATTTTATCGATAGAATTTTCTGGTAGATTGACAGTTTGCTCGCCGCCTAAGACAAGTTCAACATTGCTAAAATTTTCAACTTCTTTTTTCTGTTGCATGGCCTGCAGCATTTCTGGCTGTATGTCGACGGCGTAAACCATTCCGTTAGCCGCCATAGTCGCCATTTTGAAAACGTGGTAACCTGATCCAGCACCGATATCTGCAATGTTATCGGCGGGTTGAATATCCATATTCTTCAAAAGCAATGCAGAATTTTCTTCTTTCTCTCGTTCTGGCCGTTCCAACCATTCCATCCCCTGGAAACCCATTACATGGGCAATCTCCCGACCTTGATACCATCTACCAATGCCGTTGACGCTGCCAGATTTTGTTACGTAATCTGCCGTAGTTTCGGTGGGTGGGGATTGTACCTCTGGCTGGGCTTGCGTTTGGCCTTTACAGCTGGTGGCGAGCACTGCAACGGTAAATAATACGTGAAAAAATCTATTTATGTTCATGCTCTTTAGGTCGCTGGTGATTGCTTTGGCTTTCGAACTATACTCCGAAACCTAAATTTACGTCATCCAGAAATGTTTTTT
>JBBSPH010000150.1:0-6426 GCA_038258985.1 Flavobacteriales bacterium | reverse complement strand
TGGATGGAAATCTCAACGATCCTATCTTTGGAGATGTTTACGCCAGTGGTTTCCAGGTCAAAAAAACAGATGGGACGGTGCAGGTTAAGCTTCATAAGTGGTTGATTGGTAGTTTGCAATGGACTGGAAATTATTACGCTTTCGCGAAAGCGGACTCCCAATCCAACTCATTTTTATACTTTTACAAATATAACAGGTCAAAGAGCCAACCTGCACGTTTGTCCCAAAACATCGCTATGAAAAATCTACTGCCGTTATTTCTTTTAATCGCTGCATCCTGCCTTGCACAAGAAAATTCTGCCGATTCTGTTCAAATCAAGTTTGCTAAATTGAGTATTAAAAATTCCACCGGCGAGCAGGAAGTTTACAACTCACCACCGACAAAAATCGTGACCAACTCTGGATTTATGTTCGTTACTGCTGGCAGTCAAACTGGATATTTGAGCGCTTTTGAACTGTATTTCAGGGAATATTTGGTGGCAAACCATGACATAGGCTTCCAGTTTTTTGGTTGTAATGTTTTGGGAGCAGAATTAAACTATATGCTGGAGAAGAATGCAGAGATCGATCAGGCCTTTGGCACGGATTTTATAGCTAACGAACGTGTTAAAGCAAAGGAGCTATACATTAAACAAACCCTATGATTTCAAGAATACTTATTTTATTTGCATTTCTATTGACTACCGCAGTGTCGCAAGAGCCCGAGGGAATCAAAATAAGCGTGGAACAAGGCCACAAGAGGATCATGTATGTCGCAGAGAATATTACTGACGAACCACTAGATCTTTTTTTTAAGGTAGAATGCGAGGGTTTCCGCCGCAGGGCAGACCGGCCAATCATTACCAAAATTCCAGCCCGATCTAAAAAGACGCTCGTCACCCTTATCCCGCTTAAAGATGCAGACACTACCCACAGTTACGTAGCCATCGTGACTAAGGAAAGCAATAATATAGGTGTTAGAAAAACAGATACCCTTGTAAGAGAATTACGACGCGTGGATCCAGATACCGTGGGACAACGTTAACTGCGCCCAAACAATTCTTTGCGCAATAGTATCAATAATGCCAGTGCATAGAAAATATAGCTCGTCAAATAAGCCATGACTACACCAGCATTTCCATAATGGCGTATCATAAAATAATTGGCTACATAAAAAGTTCCCAGACTTACAACCTCAGCAATTAGGTAACGTTTCAAGTCATTGATCGCAATAAATCGAAACGCCATAACCGTGGTCACAATGCGTACAAAATCACCGGCCAACTGCCATTTGAACAAGGGTAACATCCCGCTAAATTCATCTGTAAGTAGATACTCTACTATCAACTCGCGACAAAGAAAAATAGTGACCAATCCCAATGCAACTGGTGGCAGGATGGTTTTGTAAAAATGGAGGATCGTTTTTTTATACACCACAGCAGAAAAATCCTTGCTCAACTGTGGAAGTACATAGAGACTGATCAATGAAGTGACGAATAGAAGATAATATCCCGACAGCCGCTGCAGCATCTCCCAATCGCCCGCCACTACATCACCTAACACATTCCGAACATCTTGCCGCACAGCTATATATGTAAGCGGGATGAGCACGGCGCTTATCAATGCCATTGTACTGTAACTCAATAAGGGCTTTACCGTTGATAAGTCAAATCTGATCCACAGAATTCTAGTCAGTAAGCCTGTATGATCTGATCGTTTCCACAGCACAAATCCAACAATGCACTGGACAATGGGTGCTAAAACAATAGCCAGCAAAGCTCCAGAAAGCTGAAAGGCATAAATCAGGTAGAGACTTGTTGCAAAAACGATCACATTGACAATTATATTTAAGATCACAAATCGTTTGTACCACTCAAAACCTTGCAACAGTGAGCTAATCAACATAAAAAGGACATAAAATGGCATCGCCAGCGCCATACACTGAAAAATAAAAGCGTAATCAGTGTTCAAATCAATTAGCCAATCGTCTAGAAAAGGTGCTGCCAAAAATACCGCTGCGCTCAAACACACGGTGACTGTAAGACAAGCCGCCCACGCAGTTCCATAGACATTAATAAGTTTTTCCTGCTTGCTCTGGTACTGGGTGGCATAGCTTACTAATCCATTTTCCAGTCCTAATATGCTGAAGCTTTGAATCCCTTGAAAAAAATTGCGCAAATTACCCAGCACAGCCATTCCGCTAGGCCCAATGAACCTGGCCAGGACCCAAGACATGACAGCACCTATCCCTATGCGTAATAAAATGTGAATGGAATTATAGCCTGCAACCTTGAGCAAAAGGTTGCGATTCAAACGCCGCATCAGGTTTCTCAAGAGAAAGCATTTATTGCATTTATAATCTCTTGTACCTCATGATCCTCCAATAACGGATGGCATGGTAAACTAACCTCCGTTCGATGCAAATATTCCGTTCTAGGAAAACTTAAATGATTGAATTCCTTAAAAGCTGGTTGCTGGTGCGGTGGTATCTCGTAATGGCAATTGGTCTGGATTCCATGATTGGCGAGAAATTCTCGGAATTTATCGCGGTCTTCCACAAAGACAGGAAAAACATGAATCGCATTTTGGTAGAAAAACTCTGCAGGAGGCAGCGCCACGAGTTCGTTTTCAATTTGATGCACATAGGTTTGGGCAATTTTGTAGCGCTTTTTATTGTCATTGTCCAGAAACAACAACCGGTTATTTAAGAACGCTGCCTGCAACGTATCCATCCTGCTGTTCATTCCTTTCACGTCGTTTACATAGCGGGTGCTGCGGCCATAATTGGCTATCTTTTTCGCCATAGCGGCGAGCGCTGGCTCGTTACAGGTGATGGCACCTGCATCGCCCATTGCGCCTAGGTTTTTAGTTGGGTAAAAGGAAAATGCACTTGCCCTACCGCGAGAACCTGATTTTTGTCCAGATTTTGAGATTGCGCCGTGTGACTGTGCAGTGTCTGTGTAAATGGGTAGGTTGTTCGCTTTCGCGGAATCTGCCTGTCGTACCTTGGCAGGCTGGTCGTATACCGCATCCTCCACCAACTTTCCATACATGTCCACCACCACAACCGCATCAATATTTGCAAGGTGGGATTCTATATGGTTTGTAGAGAGCGTGAATTGCTGCACATCAACAGGCACTGGTACCATTCCAGCTTCAATTATACTCAAGTACGTTGCAATATAAGTATGCGCTGGAACAAGAATCCGAGCATTCTCTGGTAAAATCCCGAGTGCTTTATCTGCCTTCAAAATGATCGTCAACGCGTCTAAACCATTCCCGCAGCTAACGCAGTGAGCAGCTTCACAGTATTGGGCAAAATCTACTTCAAACCTATCTACTGGCGCTCCGCCAATAAATTGACCAGAAGCCTGGAGTTCCTGCAAGGCCTCGCGGTCACGCTGGGCAAATCGCTGCTGCAATGCGGCTAGATCTAAGTATGGAATCTGATAATCTATGTTGAAAAGTTTTGGGATGTCGTAAAATTAATCAACTAATTAGGAAAATACACTTGCCACCGCGGAAAGGTTGCGTAATGTATTGACGGCAAGTAGTATGACCAGCACGACGTTGATGACAAGCCCTATATATTTCTGGGTTGTTGCCGGTTCTCGTATACCGAGTAGTGAACAGATAAAACCTAGGAGAACGGTGACGAAAAACAGCGTAATCATATACCCTACCGCATCGTCAAAGCTGGTGCTTCCGTTTCTATTGGATGCAGATAAGAGTAAAAAGAGCACCAACAATGCAATGGATATGATGGCAAAATGGAAACTACGTTTGGAAAAATTCATGGCTGCAAATGTAAACGCATTGTATAAACTGGGGTTGTTACAGCACCCAATTCCTGTTTGAAACGTTGCAGGCCCTCGTTAATGCTACCATCACGGTTGTTGACAGTACCAAGATCCACATATTTCTTACCCAGATCCCTAGCTAGTTGAATAATTTCCAAATATAAAAAATCCATTGCCTTTAATTTGAAACCTATATCTGTACCGAAAGCATATTGTACCTTCAAAACAGTATCAAAGTCAAAAGCGGTCATGCCAGCTATTTTGTTACCGTTAGTGATGACATCATATTGACGGATGTGCTGTGGGAATGTGCGATGTAATTTCTCAATTTCTTCAACCCTATGGACGGGAGTAGCATCGTGTCGCGCTTGTAATTGAGGGATAAGTATGTTGCTCCAAAAACTGGAGAAATCACTCCCTTCCACTAATTGTAGTTTGCTGAATTTTCCATTGCGGTAGCCCGCGGTTTTTTTCGGACTAGGCTGCCAGGCCTTTTGAAAATCGATATACAAGTCAGTTGAGTGATCAGTAATTTGGAATTCAAACTTTTCCAAATTTGATCGTGTTGTGGCAAAATTGGGATCATAAAACTTTGGTGGGAGTTTAACCTCCAGCGTGTCAATATTTTGACCTTTGCAATAATTTATTAATGATTCCAAGGCTTGTGGGAGTTGTTCCGCTTTCGCGGAAGCGAGAAAACCTGCATACGTCAACCCGTAGTGACTGGATAACGTGGTGCCCGCAAGATGTGCTGGGAAACAAGCAACCAATCGATCGCTATCATAGAACATCAGGCTGTGGTCTTTAAACCGATCAGCATGGTACTCCATAAAATCACGCTCGTGCAGGAAACTGCCGTTAGCGCTGTTCCTGATGAAGCTATCCCATTGGTTTTTGTGATTAGCGGTGTACTTTGTGATGCTCAAATGCGCAGATTTATATGGCGAAGATAGCAATAGCAGATGTTTTCAATTTAAGGTAGGTCGCCTTGTCCTGCGGAGATTTCTTTAAACGGGAAACAAGTCAATCGATCATAATCATTTATAGTGAAACGCTTGAGTGATTGACGCGTAAATCCTTTTAATCGAGCGCTCGCGCGCTTGGATAAAAGATTGTAGCAAAAAGCACGACCCTTGAACTTTCCGATAAGAAAGTTCAAGGGTCACGCCCATATCACTATACTAGATATTTTAGCTCAATTCCTTACCTCTACGTTTGCGCTCATTCTCATCAAGGAATACCTTGCGCAATCTCAAGAAGTTAGGAGTCACCTCTACGTATTCATCTTTTTGGATGTATTCTAGGGCTTCTTCCAGTGTAAACTTCACTGGTGGAGCGATCTTTACCTTGTCGTCATTACCTGCACTACGCACGTTTGACAACTTTTTAGTTTTGGTCAGGTTGATCGCAAGATCATCTGGTCTAGAGTTTTCACCCACCACCTGGCCTCCATAAATCTCTTCACCCGGGTAAATAAAGAACTTACCACGATCCTGTAGTTTGTCCATCGAGTAAGGAATGGAAGTTCCTTTTTCCATGGAGATCATGGAACCGTTGATACGTCCAGCGATTTCACCTTTATAAGGCTCAAAACCTACAAAACGGTGGTTCATAATCGCCTCACCCGCAGTAGCTGTAATCAGCTGATTTCTCAAACCGATGATACCACGTGATGGGATCTTAAATTCAATTACCATACGGTCACCCTTAGGTCCCATACTGGTCATTTCTCCCTTTCTCAAGGTAACCATATCAACTGCCTTACCGCTTACGTTTTCTGGTAGATCGATTGTCAATTCTTCAATAGGCTCGCATTTCACACCATCCACTTCTTTGATGATTACCTGCGGCTGCCCTATTTGCATCTCATATCCCTCGCGACGCATGGTCTCGATCAATACAGAAAGGTGCAATACACCACGGCCGAAAACCATGAACTTATCTGCTGCTCCTGTATCATGCACCTGCAGTGCAAGGTTTTTCTCTAATTCTTTAGTTAAACGATCCTTGATGTGACGGGAAGTCACAAATTTACCATCCTTACCGAAGAAAGGTGAATCGTTGATCGTGAACAACATACTCATGGTAGGCTCGTCAATCGCAATGGTTTCCATTGCTTCTGGGTTTTCAAAATCTGCAACGCTGTCGCCTATTTCAAATCCTTCCAAACCTACAATCGCACAAATATCACCCGCTAAAACCTCGTCGGTTTTTGCCTTACCCATACCGTCAAAAACGTATACTTCCTTGACTTTGGTTTTAGTCATGGAACCGTCACGCTTACATAAGGTAATATTCTGTCCTTCTTTAATTGAACCTCTCTTTACACGACCAATCGCGATACGACCGGTGTAGTTAGAGAAATCCAGTGAAGTAATCAACATTTGGGTTGTTCCCTCTTCTATTTTAGGTGCAGGAACATGCTCGATAACCATGTCCAGTAACGGCTCGATATTTTTAGTCTCGTTCTTCCAGTCGTCAGACATCCAGTTGTTTTTTGCACTACCATAAACGGTAGGGAAATCGAGTTGCCACTCTTCAGCACCCAATTCAAACATGAGGTCAAAAACTGCCTCGTGAACCTCTTCTGGCGTACAGTTTTCCTTATCTACTTTATTAACCACGATACAAGGTTTCAAACCTAGAT
>JBBSPH010000149.1:0-6430 GCA_038258985.1 Flavobacteriales bacterium | reverse complement strand
CTATAATGATACAGAAATGCTTGCTGGTGTGGGATATGGAGTGGCGGTCGCCAATGGCCGTGAGGAGGTGAAGGCAGTCGCAAAGTATCAAACCGGTCATCATAAGGAAGACGGTGTTGCGCTTTGGTTAGAGGAGAATCTAGGGCACAAAAAAAGCGGCTCATAAAAGCCGCTTTTTGTTTAACTGTAAGTCAATTACTGGTTCTCAAAATTAAGGACACGTCCATTGTTGAGATTTGCAGCATCCATTACTGCTTCATAGTTGGTAACGTCTAGGTTTGAACCATTAATAACATTAGCAGGCAGAATGACGATTCGAAAACGCTGATTATTGACGTCTGCAGTAGTCAGGTTATCTAACGTATTTAAGTCTGGAGCATCTAGAAATAAGTCTATATCACCATCGGTAAAATCGTAATTGTATTGAAACTCACCAAAATCAGTATATAATACTTGAGGCAACAATCTGTAAACACCTACTTGGTTACCATTATTTCCAGTAGCATCTGCAAATCGAATGTAAGCTAACGTCACATCTCCAGGAAAAACCTCGATGGAATTTGGATAAGGAACTCGAACGCGATAATCTGGTGCGGTAAAAGTAACGGTTGTGTCAAAAGCTTGTCCGACAATATTGACGCCATCAATACCATCCTCACCGGAACAGGCTACGAGACCAGTGGCAACTACAAGAAGTAAGAGTATTTTTTTCATAATGCTTAATTTAGGGTTTTGGAATTTCAATAAACGTGCCTAAAATGCAACACATGATCAAGAAGAGCGGTATAGTTTTGATTTTATTAATACTAACGACCTCTGTTAACGCTCAATCGCGGGTAGCAGATAGCCTGATGGAGATAGGTGATTACAGTGCAGCAATCGTACAACTACAGGAATTGCCGCAAAATCCCGATGTCTTATTTAAACTAGGTAGAGCATACTCCTCCACTGGAAATACTACTAAAGCAATACAGAGTATCACAGATGGGCTTTTGGAAGATAGCACTGCCGTACGACCGCGTTTTGAATTGGCGCGACTATATCTCTCCACAAATGACCCTGTGAAATCCTTCACCATGTTTAATCAATTGGTGGCGGATTACCCAGCCAATGCAACGTATAAATTTTACAAAGGGCAGTTATTGGAATTATTTAAACAGGAAGAGGAGGCAATAGTTGTATACAAGAAAGCACTATCGCTTGATCCAGAATACCGCAGTGCGCGTATGGAGTTGATAGCATTGCTCATTAAAAGTAGACAATATACACCGGCAATAGAAGCCGCAAAATTTGTCCTTAGGCAAAATCCTGATGATATAAAATTCAATAGCCTGATCGCCCAGGCTTATTTTAATGCTATGGACTACGGCAAGTCAATTACCCATCTAAATCATTTGTTGGAAGATCTTAATAATGATACAGAGTATAATCGCAGGACGCTGGCCGTATCCTATTTGCTGGATGGACAATGGCAACTTGCGGTAGATAATTTAGACATCTTCCTGAAACAATACAACGATAAGGATCCAGCCATCTACTTTATGAAATCCAAAGCGCATTTAAAACTCGAGCAGTATACTGAGGCGCAAGATGCGATTGAGTATACCATTCTATATAAACGTCCCGCGATTGCAGAAGAATACCTACAGATGGCGGCTATCGCAGCGGCACAGGATGATTTCCGCGCTACTTTTGAGGCCATGAAGCTCGCCTATGCAGAAAATAGCGAGGATCAAGCAATTGCTTACCAGTATACAGTGGCAGCAGATCGTTACTTCAAGGATAAAAAGCTGATTTTAGGTTATTATGAGCGGTATTTGAATAAATTTGGCAACACGAGTGGCTACGGTGAATATGCCGGTGCTAGAGTAAGCGATCTAAAAAAGGAAATCTTCATGTCTGTTGGGAATTGATGCTAAAAAAATTGATCATATCTATTCAATGGTGTGCTGTAGTTGCGCTGCTTTTGTTTTCAATTATTTCTTGTAAATCTGAAGATGAAAAAAATAGCCAGGCTTCTGGTAAGGCTGTTGAAATGTTCGACGGTCTTGATAAAAAGAGCGTGGACATTTATCCGCAATTCACTAGCTGTGATGAGATGGAACAAAATTCAGACTGTTTTTACAAAAACATGCACCAGTTGATACAGGAAAAACTGTCGGTCGATACGCTCCATCTGGCAATTAAAGAAAAGGATAGTCTTGTTGCTGCCTTTACTGTGACGGAGAGAGGGCAGATTAGATTTGATAGCATTGCTTATTGCGCCCAACATCTGGATCGCAAATTTATTGATTCCACTATCCAGAGTAAATTAACCAATTTACCACAAATCGATAGTGCTCTCAAGCAGGGTATCCCAGTGTCCTCTTCCTACCTTGTTCCTATAGTTGTTAAACCTATTGGTCAATAGTACGTCCTTTCCATTCTATTTGCCCAAGGCTCCTCACACCTATCCATAAAACGGCTATAGGATAAATAATAAATTGTGGTAGAAAGTAATAGACCCAATTTTTATGCGGTAGGAATTGGTTTCCAATAACTAAAACTACGAAGTCGCTAAAGAATTTGAGAAAGTAGACTGCCACAAGTATGCGTAATGGTAACCATTCCGACCACCACAAAATAGGACTTATAAGAATAAGTAGGCTCATTGCAGCAACTTGAAATGCTACGAGCTTGTTAAGTAGGCTTTTAGAGTATTTCCCTTTTCTAGCCCATCGTGCGCGCTGGACGATCATTTCTCGCCAGCGGGATTTTGAGGAGGTTTGGACTATGGCCTCAGCATCTTTCAAATAATGGCACTGCAACACATCTTCTGCGGCAAGTTTTTCTAGCAAGAAGATGTCGTCCCCACTAGAAAGGTGGTCGTTACCGTGATAACCATCGACTAGTTCAAAAGCAGTTTTGGTAAATGATAGATTTGCACCATTGCACATAAATGGCTGGCGCATGGCAAAAGCTCCACAAGTAATGGTTTGAAGCGCTATCATTTCTAATTGTTGTAGTGTAGGAATAAACCCAGTTCCAGAAAGTGTCACAGGACCAGCGACCAATAATGCATTTTTATACTTTTGATAATGGATCGCATAGCTTGCTATCCAAGTATCTGGTAATGTACAGTCCGCATCGGTGAGCAGGATATGCTCGTGACTAGCCAGGTGTATGGCTTGAGTAATACCGTCTTTTTTGGCACTGTTGCTATGCGATTCGCGGTTTAAAAGTTGAAGGTTCAAGGTTGGGTTTTCGCGCGCAAATCGTTTGATCGATTCTTGGCTTCCATCGGTGGAACCGTCATTCACCATGAGAATCTCAAAAAACTCTGAATCATAGATTTGATCTTTGAGGGATTCCAACAAATTAGGCAATGCAGAGATCTCGTTGCGATAGACGATGATAACGGTAAAATGGTGCCTGTGGTTTTCCCGCTTTCGCGAAAGCGTACTAGGAACGTATCTCAACGCAGGCATGGCAAGACACAACAAGGTCAGCGCATACCCAAAGCTGATCAGAATCGCGAAAAAACTCATGCCGTAGATAGTTTAGGAAACCGCTGAAATCCTAATAGTACGCAACCCACTAGCACAGGAAAAACTTGGTTATTGAGCCATATGACACCTACCACCACGGTCATAACTTCCAGTGGAATATTAAGATATCCTATAAAAAAAGAACCAATCGTCCACTTGAGAAAAACATCAAAAAGCTGAAGTGTTGGCAATATGGATGCCGCAAGATACATCGCGGTGATACTACCTATGATCACCCCTATGGAAGCTTGAGAAACCACGCTCAAAATGAGTAGCCAAGAACAGGAAAAAATAATGTACCGAATGGTAGATAGGCCTATAATTCCATCAAGCCGGAATGCATTGAATCTAAGACATTCAGCGAGTCTGCGGGAAAACAAAACAGTGAATAGCGCGATAACTACGAGAATTAAGGCAGCCAGCAGCCAGTTGTGGAGCAACAGCGCTATGCCACAGCTACCCAGCACTATAGTCACAAACATTTGGCTCATATTGCCTATCAGGACAGCTTTTAGCACTTTTTTTCGCTGGTAAGCAGGGAAATAAAATGCCTTTGTAGCAAATTCTCCCGCTCGCAATGGGGTTATAAAACTTGCAGCGTTTGCCGCGAGGTTGTGAAGTACGCTTTCGCGAAAGCGAACCCACCCAACATCACGCACCAGCAATTGCCATTTGTAACTCTCTACCAACCAACTTGCAAGGGAAATAACGGGAAGCACAAAATACAAGTAAACGGGAAGCCCAGAAATAAATTCCAAGATGGATTTGAAATCAAATTCGGCTGAGGTTAATTGGAAAATTAGATAGCCCAAACAGCAAACGATCACCAGAATCTTGCCCGCCAGCAGCAGGAATTGTTTAGATTTGTGGGACATGCGCTTCACGGCATGAAATTACAACAATTGGCTGCAGAACGTATCATTTTAGGCATTGACCCAGGAACCTTGATCATGGGGTTTGGAGTGATTAGGGTGGTAGGAAAGAGCATGTCCTTTGTCCAGATGAACGAGCTGGACATGCGTAAAATCGTAGATCCGTATATCAAGCTACGTATGATTTTTGAGCGCACTCTAGAATTGATTGATACGCACCATCCTGACGAGATAGCTTTAGAGGCACCATTTTTCGGGAAAAATGTGCAATCGATGCTCAAGCTGGGACGCGCTCAAGGTGTCGCCATGGCAGCAGGGCTGTCACGCGATATTCCCGTGACAGAATATGCACCGCGCCGCATCAAACAATCCATTACCGGCAAAGGAACTGCAAGCAAGGAGCAAGTGGCAGCCATGCTTAAAAGCACTTTACTGCTCAAAGAGCTTCCCAAAAATCTAGATATGACCGATGGACTTGCGGCAGCTGTATGCCATTTTTACTCGAGTGGGAGGGTAGAAGTTGGTAAAAGCTATTCTGGCTGGGCAGCATTTGTAAAACAGAATGAAAGTCGTGTTAAAAAGTAAAGCCTACTTAAATACCTAAGCTTTCTTTAAATTATTTGGTGTTCTTTTATTCCAATACTTTTTCTCTAACAATTTGACATACTTCATGGACGTGTCACTAAATATGTGTTCCACTTTTTTACTTTTTTTCGCAGCCTTGTTGTATAGATAAACAAAGACAAAAGGGTTTCGGATATTCTTTAAAAATTGTTTTTCATAACCGTTGTTTACAATGGTTTTTGCCATGTAATATCCAGGATTGTGCCCACTAGTCCATTTCATTAAGTCGCGATATTCGCGTTCTGTTTTGAAAACTTTGCCCTGAGAGTTTTCCATTGCCTGTAGATTTAAATCCATTTGGGAAATGATGCTGTCAGACTGAGTCAATAGAAACTCCTTCATTTTTACTCCCATGGGTAACTCTTTATCATGTTCTACGGCATAATCCTTATCAACCATATCTGCACTTCCTTCATTTAAGATGCCTTTTAAAGCATAGATTATCCCCTGATCGTTTTCCTGAACGTCGTTGAAATTGAAAGGATTACGCAGGTTGTGGTGCATCTCGTGTCCCATTAATATTCCTGTCTCTAACTTATCTTGATTATAGGCAGACCAGAGTGTGGAGATTACCAATCCGTTACCGGCAATGGCATCATTTTCAATGCCTATAAATCGTATGATAGCGCTAGGATCTTTTACTTGAAGGTTTTTAGGGAGCCATCTAAATGTATGTTTATAGATCTTATCTAAATAAAAAGGATCTTTAAGCTGACGTTGATAGTTTTTTAGTTCTGTTTCAAACTCTTTATAGACATAAACCTTGTAGGTCATCCAGTAGCTTGCCGTATCTTTTTTGATAGCAGCAACCCTTGCAGTTAAAAGGCTGTCATATTTTGGCATATAAACATATTCAATAGTTTTTCTAAGCCTCTCTAAATATTGGCTATCAAAAGCTTGATTCTCCACATAGATTTTATTTGCTTCAATCTCAAGAAAAGCTTTCCACTTTTCAGTGGTGAGAGAGTCTCCCTTTTTTAACGGCTCTACTAAATCCCAATATTGATCCAGTGCATACGTATCAATAGTTTGTGCGATTGATAAGCCAGAAAAACAAACAGAGAGTAACAAAGTAATTGGAACGTAGAGATATTTTTTCATTGGCACACGATAGATTTTGTTCGCGGCGAAATATATATGATTGTAGGGTTATAAATCCCAGATGAGAATAAAATTTTCAATCGGATTTACATCTTTAAAAACAGAAGGATACAAGCGGTAAAAAATTTATCGGAGAGAAAACTTTTACGATTAATTGAGTTTATTTTATCGTCTTATTCAATAATTGATCTCTACCTTGTTCTGAAATTATCCACAATTTGTGTAATAAGCAAGCGAAAACTATTGGACAACTAAATTTAAATTATGACCAACTGCCTTATCATCTTCACCCGCAATCCAGAACTT
>JBBSPH010000148.1:0-6449 GCA_038258985.1 Flavobacteriales bacterium | reverse complement strand
ATGATTGCCCATCGTATCTCTCGCATGGGTCGAACGATCTCAACAATCAGTAAAATCAGCATTAAAACACCAAACCATACATACCATTTATATAGGTTTTTGAAAATGTCGTAATTGTTATATATAATCTCTGCTTCGATTTTCTCTGCAGACGGCATGACCGCTTCACCATAGGCTTTTTGGAATTCAAAAAGGCTGTTCAGCGCTGTGTTTGCCCGTAAATAATCGCCGGTCTGGTTTCCCTCTCGCAACAGGGTTGTGTATGCCGGGATAAAATCACGCACAAAATTGTAATCTCCCTCGCGGTCAAAACCAGCCTCATCCAACTCTGGTCTCGAGTACCATTTATTGTTTTCGGCATCTGGTTTAGGGAAGATCTTGAAAATGGCTCCAGTGATCACCTGATCCAACAATCCCACGGCATAATTTGTCTCGATAAACTCGTTTTGAATATTTGTCTTGACATCTGCGCTATTGGCAGAATCCAAAAATGGACTCAGTTTGTAGCCACCTATCTCTCCATTGGATTTTCGGAAAAAGTCCATACCACTGGCAAAACCTCTACTCTTATCGATCTCTAGAATCGATTTGAGAGAATCATTCTTGTAATTAAGCTTAATGACAGGCACCTCAAACCACAGTTGACCCATTTGCATCATACTAATGATGGTCTGCTCCGGCGATAATCTAACAATGGAATCTCCGACTTTGGCCTCGTAATAATCGCGCTCAGATAACTTCCTCAAAATTTCTGACGACAGGGTCGACATAGGTTTCATGCGACCGTTGTCCTGTACCACGATACGCCCGAAACGATCTGCCTGTGCCTGAGGGACAAGGTTTGCTACAATAATGCTGTCCAAGAGTCGCAACGAAATCTCTGGAGCCATTTGCGGCTTTACCTCTTCACCGCTGTTGGGTTGATTGAGAGCTGCTGCATCTTCATTTGTGCTTACACCACCGCGACTTTCTATGGACGTATCATTATCCTGAGTCTCGTGGTCATGGCCGCTATGATCCTCTACTGGTTGTTGGATGGCGTGGTCATGCCCAGTGTGGTCTTCCTGTACCGCTTGCGCGAAAGCAAAACTACTACCCACCATAAATAGGAGAACAGAGAGGTACTTCGACTTTTGCTTTTCTACCCGGTTGATCAATCGGCGCAATTCACCGAATCTGGTATTTTTATCAAAAATAAGCGCCATCATGGCGATGTATAATAAAATGTAACCGGCATAAGAAACGGTCTTCCCCCAGAAATCATGATTCACGGATAAATGTGTTCCCAACTCATCTGGATCAAATCCTGCCTGGAAAAATCTAAATCCACCCTGATCCATCACGTTATTCATATAGATACGCTCATCGGTGATCGTGCTGTCTGGCTGGATAACCTTGACTTTACTCTCAAATGCAGAGTATCCCTTTTCAGTTCCTGGATACTTGGTAGCAATAAAATCATCTAACGTAATAGAGAACGGCAGTTCATGCGCAATACTTCCATACTTGATATAGAATTTCATTCCGTCGATTTCTACATCGGTATAATCTGCTGCGATTCCTTTACCACCACGCAGTTCAACTTTCTGTTCTTGATCACCACTGCGTACCGTTGCAATCAAGCCATAGGCTTTGGCAGGTGTTGGTTCTGGGCTTGCTACGATACCTATTTCACCTTCTTGGATAGGTTCTGGTATTACAAACTGCATACCCGCCATGCTGTACAATGAGCGCAGCTGTAATGGCTGTATGGAATCCTTGACCACAGTCCCCTCCTGTTGGTCTGCCATGCGCAGGTATTCGCCATCATAGGGTGATTGGATGGAGTACCCATTCCAGTTTTCGATAATATTAATCAATCCCTTTTCCTTTGCCTCTTCAGGATCCTTGTTGATACCGAATAAAACACCGTGGATACTCGCTTCTTCTCCGTCCTTCAATAAATGGTCATGGCGATTGCCAGCACCAGCCTCCACGATTTTCAGATATTTGTCGCCAGTGGTTCCAGGCTTCAAACCTTCCACCGCATCATAAATTAAAGTGTCGATGGTAAAGGATATATCCTTGTCGTAAAATTCGAAAGTTTCAACGTGGGAGTAATCGTATTGTGTGATCAATACCTTTTCTTCTACTTCCCGCTGCATAGGATTCCCGTCAGGATCATTACCTTGAATCAATGCACTGTAATAGGTTTGATCACTTAAGAATGTATTTTCGGTTGATCCTTCACGTATCAACATCATCCCTTCATAGGAAATATATCGGGTGATTCCAGCGCCTATAATGATCAGTATCCAAGAAAGGTGCATGGTCAACGTTGCCCACTTTTTCCACTGCAATAATTGATACCGCTTGATGTTACCCAAAAAATTGAGCATTAACCAAAGCATCAATAACGAAAACCACCAGGTATTATACACCCACAGTTTTGATGTAGGAGTGTCGTAAGAGTTTTCAATAAAGGTACCCACGGCCATACTAATTGCAAAAACCAATAATAAAATGGACATGGTACGGGTAGAGAAAAGGAGAGCTAAAATCCTGTCTTTCATAGGTCAAATTAACAGGCTGCAAAGATACCTCACAAAAGCGGCACAGCCATAGTTTGTGAGTCGCTTGTAAGGGTGTATTTTTACGTTATGATCAAGGTTTTTATTATTGGGACTGGTAATTTGGGAACACAATTATGTCAAGCATTAGAGCAAGCTGAGGATAAAACAGTCGCTCTCGTGGGGTACCGAAACGTTAGTGGAACACAAATAGAAAGATTAAAGGCTCCGTTATATATGGACACCATCCCAGCCTGTGATCTCATAATCCTTGCGGTACCTGATGACAAAATCACAGACACATCTTTAGGTATTACTGATGTACAAATACCTGTGGTACATACCAGTGGAAGTGTTGATGTCCATGTGTTGTCTAGGTTTAATAACTATGGTGTGTTTTACTTCCCGCAAACCTTCAGCGTTGGACGAGCGGTTGATTTTAGCAAATTAACGATTTGTCTAGAAGCAAGCAATGAGGCAACAATGAAGCAGTTGGAACTGTTGGGGAATTCGCTTTCGCGAAAGCGAAAACACATCAACTCACAGCAACGACGGCAGTTACACCTTGCCGCGGTGTATATGAACAACTTTGTCAATCACTGTTATTTTAAATCTGCTGAAATTCTCGACCAGAATTCCATGTCTAGTGACCTACTGCTGCCATTGATGCAGGAAACGTTTGAAAAAGCAAGCGAATTGGGAGCTAAAAAATCACAGACTGGACCGGCAAGACGTGGGGATGAGGAAACGATAAAAAAACACCTACAGCTGCTCGATACCACGAATTGTGAAATGCATCAAGCCATTAGCACTTCTATAAAATTGACCTATGAAACCAAATTATAAAGAACTACTCCATAAAATCAAGGCATTCATTTTTGATGTGGACGGTGTACTTACTGATGGCCGGTTATTGATATCTGATAGTGGCGAATTGCTGCGCAGTATGAATGCCAAGGATGGCTATGCCTTAAAAGCCGCGCTCAATCAGGGATACCATATTTGCATTATCACGGGAGGTAAAAATAACGGCGTCAAAACTAGACTGGAAGGATTAGGAATCGCAGATATTTTTTTGGATTCCCATGACAAAATGATTCAGCTGGAGGCATATATGAAAAAGAAGGCGCTTCAACCAAGTGAGATACTGTACATGGGTGACGATATGCCTGATGTTCCCGTGCTTGAGTTCGTCGGTCTGGCCACTTGCCCGCAAGATGCAATACCCGAAGTGAAGGGAGTTTGCGACTATATTTCCCATAAAAATGGTGGAGATGCCTGTGTGCGTGATGTCATTGAACAAGTAATGAAAGTCCAGGGGAAATGGAAACTGGGGCTATCCAACCAAGTCACCAGCAATTGATCATTCTTCAACTCATACGCTGGCCCAATGTTCTTTTGACCCTGCTCACACAGTTGGTTATTCTCTATTGGTACCTACCACAATCTGATGCCATTTTTGGGCTTGAACTATGGCAGGAAATAGTGTTGATGATTGCTACTGCCCTACTTACTGCTAGCGGCAATGTAATAAATGATATACATGACATGCCTACAGACATAATCAACAAGCCGGCAAAGGTCATCGTAGGAAAAAAAATAACAGAAAAGAATGCTAATATTCTTTACATCGCTCTAACCGTAATTGCTGTCGCTAGCGGATTTGTTCTTGCCAATAGTATTGAAAAACCTGCCCTGGCCAGTATTTTCATTGCTGTTGCGTTTTTGTTATACACCTATGCGACCACGATAAAAAGAATGCTTGTTGTTGGGAATTTGGTTATTTCCTTCTTAGTTGCTGCCGTTGTTTTGATAACAGCGATTTTTTCCCTTTTTCCAGCGATTACACCACTGAATCGTGCAGCGCAACTGGATGCGTTGCTCTACTTGAGCGCATTTGCTGTTTTTGCATTTTGTGTCAACCTGTTGCGGGAGTGGATCAAAGATTTACAGGATGTTAAGGGCGATCATGCCACTGGACGGTCTAGCTTGCCGATTATACTAGGAAAGCAACGTGCTGGTCGCGCGATGGGCGTGTATACCATGGTTTTGGTAATTATAATCGGTTACATAGCGGCCGCTTGGCTCAACCAAGATACCTTAAGCCTGTATGCAACTCTTTTTTTAATTTTAGCGCCCTTGATATTTATAGGATTAAGGCTTTTTAGCGCTACTACGTTGAGAGAATACCGATTACTTTCTCTTTTATGTAAGCTTGTCCTGTTTGTAGGAGTTATGGGAGTAGGCTGTATAAAATATACCGGATAAATGCTAGCAGAACGATTAGAACATATAGATATAATTCTCGCATCGCAGTCGCCGCGCAGGCAAGAGTTGCTTCAAGGTCTTGATATTCCATTTAGAATAGAAACCAGACCAGTTGAGGAACTTTATGGATCAGAACTCAAAGCTGGTGAAATAACTGCTTTTCTTTCCACTTTGAAGGCCAATGCTTTTAAAAGTGATTTGCAGGATAATCAATTGATCCTCACCAGCGATACTATTGTTTGGTTAGATGGACAGGCATTGGAAAAACCTAAAAGCGCAGATCACGCAAAACAAATGCTAGGATTGATGAGCAAAAATGTGCATGAGGTGTACACCTCGGTGACTTTTACTACTTCTCTTCTACAAGAAACAATAACAGATGTAACTAAAGTCCATTTCAAGACGTTGAGCCCAGAAGAGATTGCCTATTATGTAGATAATTACCAGCCTTTTGATCGTGCCGGAGCCTATGGTATTCAGGATTGGATAGGTTTTACCGCCATACAAAAGATTGACGGTTGCTATTACAATGTCATGGGATTGCCGTTGCCCAAAGTCTATCAGTGGCTATCATCTAATGCCGAAAAACTATGAAAAAAGCACTTATTATTATAGCCATTACAACAGCTCTTTATGGCTGTAAGGATGGTAAAGAAGAGGATCAAATTGCCGTATTAGACTGCTCTACAGTCAAGACGGGAACATTTAAATATGCCAACGAGGCCTATGGGGAGTGGGTCATTGAAAGAACGGATAGCACCAGCGTGGAATACAGCCCGACGACCGAAATGAGAATCCACAGCACAGTCAATTGGTTGAGCGATTGTGAGTATGAACTGCACATTCAAGACGTGGATAAAAATGACAATATGGCTGTGGTCAATAGTGTTTTGAGAGTTGTGATCACAGATGTTACAGATTACAGCTACAAATGCACGTCATATACCAACAGCGGACCGGAAGAATTTGAGATGATTCGGATTGCTGATTGAACTTTCGCAAACTGATAGGTCCGCGGTATGAGAACGGTTGAAAGATGATATCTAAAGGGAAATTTTCGCTTTCGCGAAAGCAAAATCACCTTCAATTTTATCACATAATATAATTTACATTCGCAACATCTATACCGTCACCACTTTATGAAAATCCGCCTCTTTATCCTGCCGTCGATTCTATTTTGCCTTGCCGCAACGTTCCTGTTTTATGGATCTGATATCAGTTTCCAGTGGGAATATTTCAACTGGAAACCATTTCTAAAAATACTGGCCGCAATGGCATTTACAACTTTCGGTGTCGTGGGTGGCTTGTGGTACGATCAGCGCAAACGAAATAAATCCAGCGATAAAAAAGCAGATTCAGCGCTATAAATAACAGGAACAATTTATCGTTTATTAAGCAGAATTCCTACTGGCGTTAATGTTACCATAGAGGGATCTCGTTACCAATCGTTCGTAAATTTCCCGTTGTGCGGACTCCTCTGCTCCCATCTCCTGAATGCGTTTTAGGGCAAATTGCTGGATGGTAAGTAGCGGTAACACGATGATTTCCCTCGCCATGATGCTCGCTTTACCAGCCGGTTCATTTTCCATTAATTCGCTCATTCCAGATAGTTCTAGCATCAACTCTTTAGTT
>JBBSPH010000147.1:0-6455 GCA_038258985.1 Flavobacteriales bacterium | reverse complement strand
GATGGCAATGAACTGCGCCGCGCGTACTCCATAAGTAGCGCGCCTGTAGACAATGAATTAAAGGTAGTGGTAAAGGCGGTGGATAAAGGTGTTTTTTCCAATTATGCCATGACCCTGCGGGCGGGCGACACGCTAGAGGTAGCTCCTCCAGACGGTCTGTTTGTCCATGATACCACAGACAATGGCGATTTATTATTGATTGCCGCCGGTAGCGGTATCACACCTATTATGTCCATTTTAAAGACCGCGTTGACCAGCAATGAGTCCACTAAAGTTGCCCTTATTTATGGAAATCAAACGGAAAGCCAGACCATCTATCTCGAACAACTCAATGACCTTAAGGACAAGTACGGTGATCGCTTAACATTGAAATATTGCTTCAGCCGTGAGGAACGTCAGGACGCGCTGTTCGGCAGGGTTACAAAAGCAAACTTGAACTACTTTTTAAATCAGGATTGTGATGGGTTCGCTTTCGCGAAAGCGTACCTATGCGGCCCTGAAGAAATGATCCAGATGGCGCAACTCAACCTGATAGAAAAAGAAATCCTGACCAAGGAAAATATCAAGTTTGAACTGTTTACCGCTACAGACAGCAAAGTAGAAATCACGGAAGACAGTCATTTGTCAGAAATTACCGTGATCCTGGACGACGAGAAACACACCTTTACCATGCGCCGTGATGAAGTCATGCTGGATGTGATGCTCAAGAATGATATAGACGCTCCCTATTCCTGCCAGGGCGGGATTTGTAGTTCCTGCATAGCACTAGTTGAAGACGGTAATGTCAAAATGCTCAAAAACTCCATTCTTACTAATGAGGAAGTTGCTGACGGATTTACACTCACTTGCCAAGCCTGCCCAACCAGCGCGCAGGTTCAGGTGAATTTTGATGAGGTGTAAAACAGCAAAGCTGGCAAATCCCAAAATTGCCAATTGTTGATTTCTTAAAGAAATCTCGATTGCTGATTGCCAATTTTGATGTGTCGAAAAACAAAGAACTCCTTTCCTCAGATCTTGCATCCGACGAGCTTTTGCGAGAGGAATGCACAGGTGGATACAGCGCGATAGCGATGTAGACGGATAGGTTGAAGCTCCACAATATAGCTTTCTTGCAAAACTTTAAACGTTGAGCTTTGAACCGTTGAACCCAAAACTTTTCCGTAATTTCAAACCAAAGAAAATAGTACATGATCAATAGAACAGTTGCGGGCGTCAAAGAAGCACTCTCAGGAGTAAAAAGCGGGATGACATTGATGGTAGGCGGTTTTGGCCTATCGGGTATTCCAGAAAATAGCATTGCCGAATTGGTAGAACTAGGCGTTAATGACCTTACCTGTATTTCCAATAATGCGGGAGTGGATGATTTCGGACTAGGATTGCTACTTCAAGGAAAACAGATAAACAAAATGATCTCGTCTTACGTAGGAGAAAACGACGAGTTTGAGCGACAAATGCTAAGTGGCGAGCTGGAAGTGGAACTGATACCACAAGGAACGCTAGCCGAACGTTGTCGTGCTGCGCAAGCAGGAATCCCAGCATTCTATACACCAGCAGGCTACGGTACTGAAGTAGCCGAAGGAAAGGAAGAACGAGAATTCAACGGCAAACCACACATTCTAGAACACGCTTTCAAGGCAGATTTTGCCTTTGTAAAAGCCTGGAAAGGCGATACTGCAGGAAACCTAATTTTCAAGGGAACCGCCAGAAATTTTAATCCAGTCATGTGCGGTGCAGCCACCATAACGGTTGCCGAGGTGGAAGAACTCGTCCCGGCTGGCGAGCTGGATCCCAACCAGATCCATATTCCAGGAATATTTGTCAAGCGCATTTTCCAAGGGGCTAAATATGAGAAGCGGATTGAGCAAAGAACCGTTAGGAAAAGAAATTAATACAAATGTCAGTTCGAGCGTAGTCGAGAACAGTTCAAAATACACATATGTTAGATAAAATAGGCATCGCCAAAAGAATCGCTCAAGAAGTAAAAGACGGCTACTACGTCAATCTAGGAATAGGAATTCCAACCTTGGTGGCAAATTATGTACCAGATGGCATTGATGTAGAGTTCCAGTCAGAAAATGGTGTTTTAGGAATGGGACCTTTCCCTTTTGAAGGAGAAGAAGATGCAGACATTATTAATGCTGGAAAGCAAACCATTACAACATTACCTGGCGCGAGCTTTTTTGATAGTGCCACCAGTTTTGGGATGATACGCGGTCAGCATGTAGATTTGACGATACTTGGCGCAATGGAAGTTTCTGAGGATGGTGATATTGCCAATTGGAAAATACCGGGAAAAATGGTAAAGGGTATGGGCGGCGCCATGGATCTGGTCGCCAGCGCAGAAAATATTATCGTTGCGATGATGCATACCAACAGGGAAGGAGAATCAAAACTGCTCAAGAAGTGTTCGCTGCCGCTAACAGGCGTCAATTGTATTACCAAAGTGGTCTCCAATCTTGCTGTATTGGAAATTACAGATAAGGGTTTTAAACTACTCGAACGAGCTCCAGGCGTTACGGTGGATGAAATCAAAGCAGCTACTGAAGGAACTTTGATCGTAGAAGGTGAGGTTCCAGAAATGACAATTTAAAAACCGCGAATTGACTGAATTTAGCTAAATTGCGTCAACGTACTGACGGTATTTAGCTAAATTGCGTCACTTATGAAGATCACACTACATCGTAGTATTAAGAATAAACTAATTTCCAGATTGGATTCGGGTAAGGTTATTATTCTTTTGGGACCACGTCGTGTGGGAAAAACTAGGTTGTTGGAAGATATCGCTACAACGATAAGCGCATCACATTTATGGCTCAATGGCGAGGATATTGCTGTGCAGGAGCAACTCAAACGGCAATCTGTTGATCATTATAAAAACTTACTCAAAGGTCACGAACTACTCATCATTGATGAGGCACAGAAAATTCCAGAGATAGGTCAGATTTTAAAATTGATGATTGACAACATTGATGGAATACAGATCATCGCGACGGGTTCATCTGCTTTTGATCTAAATAATTATACGGGAGAACCGTTGACTGGTCGCAAAACTACCTTTCAGTTATACGCCATAAGCGAAACAGAATTTGATCAGATAGAAACAGCTTTCCAAAAGAAGGATCAACTGCATGAGCGCTTAGTTTATGGGAATTACCCAGAATTACTCCATATAGAATCTAGCGAAGAAAAGAACGAGTACCTCAACGATCTCGTAAATTCCTACTTACTCAAGGACATTCTTGCATTTGACAGTGTAAGAAACTCAGATAAGATACTGAGTTTACTGCGCATGCTTGCATTCCAGTGCGGTAGTGAGGTATCGCTACAAGAATTAGGAAAGCGATTAGGAATGAGCAAGAATACAGTGGAAAAATACCTTGATTTGTTAACCAAAGTTTTTGTCATCCATAAGTTAGAAGGATTCAGCCGTAATCTGGATAAGGAAATCACTAAAAGTAGCAAATGGTATTTTTACGATAACGGTATCAGGAATATTCTTGTGGCAAATATGAACCCTATAGAATTGCGCAACGACGTTGGCATATTATGGGAGAATTACGTGATCAGCGAGCGCATTAAAAAGCAATCCTATGAAGGTAGGATTGTTCAGAATTACTTCTGGCGCACCTATGACCAACAGGAAATAGACTGGATAGAAAATAGCAATGGAAAATTGCAGGCAACTGAATTTACATGGAATTCTAATAAAACTAAAAAGATTCCTGTAGCATGGAAAAATGCTTATAAAGATTCAGAATTCAAGGTCATTAACAGCGATAATTATTTAGATTGGGTACGCTATGAAATTTAAAAACATCATCGATCCGCAATACACTGCACAGGACTATTTCCCGATTGATCTATCGGTCAACAATCCATTTTGGGACACAAATGACGTGAGTGATATTGCCACTATGGACAAATTCCTAAAAGAAGAGCGCAATAAAACAGGAAAATTTATTGCTCACGGTGGTTACAAAGAACAGCGAGCATTATATAGAAAATCGGCACGATTTCAGGATGGGAATGTACGCGATGTGCATATGGGTATTGACCTGTGGGCACCCGCAGGTACCAGCGTTCATGCAGTCATGGATGGCAGTATCCACTCGTTTGCAGACAATGATGATGCTGGAAATTATGGACCTACATTAATTCTAGAGCACGATTATGAGGGCAAGAAATTGTACAGTCTTTATGGTCATCTCTCAAAATCTGACATGCAGGGTTGGGAAATAGGAGTTCGCTTTCGCGAAAGCGAACAAATAGCAACACTAGGTACACCACAGGAAAACGGTGGTTACTCGCCGCACCTGCACTTTCAAGTCATGACAGACATGCAAGGCAACCAAGGTGATTTTCTAGGAGTCCTCGCCGAAGCTGATTTAGCCAGCTATTCAGAAATTATTCTAGACCCAAATCCGTTTATCTTCGGGTGATGGATCAACAGGAATTGTTATCGCTGCTTGCGCTAAAGAAAGCGCCGTTTATAGGCGATATCATGGCCAAAAAGCTGATCCGTACTTTTGGGAGTGCGACTGCCGTTTTTGAGCAATCGGCGCGTGAGATTGCTGCCATCGAGGGAATAGGCGAGAAAAAAGGCCAGTTCATCAAGGCAAAGGATCTTTTTACAAAAGCCGAAAAGGAACTTAAATTCATAGAAGATAACAATCTAAAGTATCGTGTCTATTACAACGACGATTATCCAGAACGCCTGCAATACTGCGTTGATGGGCCAATCATATTTTTTGAAAACGGAAACATCAACTGGAGTAATCCCTACACATTAAGCATCGTGGGCACTCGGCAGATTACCACATACGGTGCTGCGTTTTTGGAAAAGTTCATTGCCGAAATCGCACCGCTCAAACCCACCATTATCAGTGGTTATGCCTATGGTGTTGATATACTGGCGCACAAACTTGCCATTGAGCACGGCCTACAAACCATTGCGGTCATGGCGCATGGTTTGAATCAAACGTATCCACGCAATCATGCTGCCCATAATGAGGACGTTAAGAAAAATGGTGGTTTTGTGACAGATTTCTGGAGCACAGACACCTTTGACCGCAAGAACTTTTTGGGACGCAACCGCATTATTGCTGGATTGAGTGAGGCAACGGTCGTCATTGAAAGTGCCGATAAAGGCGGCTCATTAGTCACCGCAGAGCTTGCCAGCGATTACAACCGTGAGGTGTTTGCCGTTCCCGGAAGAATCACAGACAAATATGGTGCGGGCTGTAACGCACTTATCAAACAGTCCAAAGCGCATATGCTCACCAAATCTGCCGATATTCCCTATATCCTAGGATGGCAGGAAAGCAAGATCGCCGTACAGAAGCAATTATTCGTAGAATTAAATGATGACGAGAAAGCGATATTCCAGTTTCTAAAGGACAACGAAAAGGAAATGCTGGACATTATCGCGCTTAACTTAAAAATGCCAGTGCATAAGGTCGCATCTGTACTGATGTCCATGGAATTGAAAGGAGTTGTCAAGCCACTGCCTGGCAAACTCTTTATGCTGGCTTAGATTATTTTCAAGAAACTTCAGTAAATCAGAAACTCCCTAAAACCAGTATCGAGCGACAGTCGAGATATGGTTTCTAATTAGCACACTATATCTAAAAGCATACGCTGCCTATTCAGTATTGCTGGATCATATCTACCTTGAGACGAAACGATTACTTATATAAGGTCAATAACCCAGTTTTTCCCTTACTCTAGCCAAAACTCCATTTGCAACTAACCTTGCTTTGGCAGCGCCTTCTTCTAGCGCAGCATCAATCTCCTGTTTGTTGCTCATAAAATGGTCAAAACGCTCCCGGCTTTTTTCAAACTTGGTCAGTATCAATTCTAGCAACGCCTTTTTTGCGTGGCCGTAACCGTAGTTGCCGCCTTCATAATTTGTACGCATCACTGCGACTTGATCAGGATTTGCCATTAACTTATAGATGGCAAAAACGTTGCAGGTGTCAGGATCCTTCGGATCTTCTAGAGGTGTACTGTCCGTCGCAATGGACATCACCTGTTTTTTCAATTCATTTTTTGGTAGGAATACATTGATCAGGTTTCCTTTTGACTTGCTCATTTTCTCGCCATCGGTTCCAGGGACGTACATAGAGCCCTCTTGAATTTCTGCTTGCGGTTCGATAAGTGTCTCACCCTGTCGTGCGGCCTCGCTCCGATCCCCGACGTTGTGATCCACGACCGATTGCAAGTCGTCCACGTCGTAGACGTAGGCCCGGTCGAGGGTTTGCACCGCAGGGTCGACGTCTCGCGGTACCGCGATGTCTATAAAGAACAGCGGCTCTTCCCGTCCATTGAGGAGTCCGGCTACGAGGTCGTGGTCCACACCCCAATCGCCGGACCCGGTGGAGCTAACCACGACGTCTACGCCGGGTAGCTCACCGGCGAGCGCGTCGAACTCGACCGCGCGTCCCCCGACCCGTTCG
>JBBSPH010000146.1:0-6464 GCA_038258985.1 Flavobacteriales bacterium | reverse complement strand
CAGGATTTTATGGGACGTAAAGATCACGGTCTGGAGGCCTTTTACAAGGTCTTTAAAGAGCAGTTTGTCATTTGCTGGTCTGGAAAAATTAAAAATAAGAAAGAGAAACAATACTATTACCGCGTGGATATTGAAATGGTCAACGAGCAGGTACGGCTTTTTTACAGCACGCTGGACGAGGTACAGATTACCTATGACGACGACAGTTTCAGTATTCTTGAGTTTGTGGAACTGGGCCTGGGCGACCGCCATGCCTATCACCCGCTAGAGCGACAAACGCTGCGTTTTTTTCCTAACGGCACGTATACCCTAGAGAATAAGATCCTTTTCAACCCGCCTTATTATGATCGGCGCACCCTACACCATATCTACAATGCAAACCTATCCTTGCTGGCTAAAGTTTCCATGAATGTACAGTTGAACGAGAGGGAATTGATCGATTTGAGAAACCTGCCAGAAACCATGCTCATTTGCCAGTTCAATAACGTGGGCGAGCCCATGGAAAAAATGAAGGCACAACGCCAGCAGCTAAAAAATTATCCAGATACCTATAAGGCATTTAAGGAGTCCTTGCGTATCTTGAGAAAAGTAAAATACAATTCTTGAGAACACTCGTTATTGGAGATATCCACGGTGGCCATCGCGCCCTAGAACAATTATTGCAACGTATCAAATTACAGCCAGATGACCAGCTCATTTTTCTGGGTGATTATGTAGATGGATGGTCAGAAAGTTATGCCGTGGTAGAGTCACTTATTGCGCTTTCGCGAAAGCGAAAACAACTCAACCACACCGCTCCCATCTATTTGCGTGGTAACCATGATGAACTTGTACTGGATTACTTGGTAAAGGGCCAAAAGAATGAACAATGGCTCTACCATGGCGGCGAGAGCACGGTGGAGAGTTATTCCAAAAGATCGGATGAGGATATTGCCAGGCACGTAAAATTCCTGACGGAAGAATTGCACGATTATTATGAGCTTAACGGCAATGGCTATTTCCATGCGGGTTTTCATAACCTCAATGGACCGCACTATGAGTATTATAAGAATTTGCCCTATTGGGACAGGTCGCTTTGGGAAATGGCGCTATGCATCGACCCTAATTTGTCAGAAGACGATCCCAAATATCCCAACCGCTTAAAACTTTATAGGGAAATATTCATAGGTCACACGCCCACCACCCGCCTAGATTCAACAAATCCCATCCATGCAGCAAATATTTGGAACGTCGATACCGGCGCTGCATTTACTGGACCCTTGACGGCATTGTGTGTGGAAACAAAGGAATTCTGGCAAAGTGATCCATTGCCATCACTTTATCCTGACGAGGATGGGCGGAATTAATGATTTCGCTTTTGCGAAAATGAAAAAACTGTCAATTTCACTACCTTCAAACCTTAAACTTTTTAAACCTCAAACCAATCATGGGACTATTTGATAAAATAAAGGAAAAGCTAAGCAACGAGTTTATCGACATCATCGAGTGGATGGATTATACGCACGACACCATCGCACACCGTTTTGAGCGCTACCAAAATGAAATCAAGAACGGTGCAAAGCTGATCGTTCGCGAGGGACAGACAGCGGTTTTTGTAAATGAGGGCAAGCTGGCTGACGTTTTTAAAGCTGGCACTTACGATTTGACCACACAAAATATGCCCATACTTTCTACCTTAAAAGGCTGGAAATACGGATTCAATTCGCCATTCAAAACAGAGGTTTATTTTGTAAATACCCATCTATTTACGGACGAGAAGTGGGGAACCAAAAACCCGATTACACTCAGCGATGAGCGTTTTGGTCTCGTAGAAATACGTGCCTTTGGAACCTATGCCTTCAAAATTGCGGATGCCGGTAAATTTATAGTCGATATCGTAGGGACAGACAACAACTTCACCAATTTTGAGATCAATGAGCATCTCAAAAGTCTGATTGCAACCAGATTTACAGATACCGTCGGTGAGGCAAATCTGCCCATAGAATTGTACGCCGCAAATACCTCTGAGCTATCGGAAACCTGCCAAACGGTAATGAAGCCAGAATTTTTGAGCGTTGGAATCTCGCTCGAGAAATTTTACATTGAGAATGTCTCCATGCCAGAAGATCTCAAAAAAGAGATTTTTGAATACAGCCGCATTGATAAGATAGATCTGGATAAATTGACCAAATTCAAAACCGCCAAAGCTATAGAAGCTGCGTCATTAAATGAAGGCGGTACCGCCGGCGCAGGTATGGGAATGGGAATGGGTTTTGTCCTCGCTCAACAAATGGGTGGGATGATGTCGCCGCAAATGGGTGGCCAGCAAACCGCGCCACAAGGTCAAGCGGCCGCAATGCCGCCGCCTATGCCGCAAGCAGTGCAATATTTTTATGCAGCAAATGGATCGCAAACTGGACCAGTACCTTTCGAACAGCTGCGTGCTTTATTTGCCGGCAGAACTGTCAACCGCGATACACTCATCTGGAAAAGTGGCATGGAAGCCTGGAAACCACTCAATGAGGTGGAGGAATTAAAAACATTCCTAGGAGGAAATACACCACCACCGCTGCCATAAATCCCAAAACACCAAATTGAAAACTCTAATGATTGCCTATTCTCGATTTTCTTCTTTCGACTGCGCTCACGACAAGCCGTAAATCTCGTATTGCCGATTACCAATTGCGGAATTTTAAGCTAAGGCGTTTGAGCATTCAGATTAGAAACATCAGATTTATTTCAATTGGCAATCCAGTTTTACGAAGTAAAGCTCAAATTAATAATTGGCAATCGTGTGAACCAACCATGACCTTGTGAGTTCAAAAACAACAACTTCAGAACGTAAAAAGTCCTGTGTCAACTGTGGTGCAGAGTTGACCTATGAGCCAGGAACAGATACCATCACTTGTGATTATTGTGGCCATGTAGAAAAGATAGACCAGCAGGTCCAGCCGTTTGAGGAGTTGGAATTAAACAAATACCTGGAGTCCATGGGAGCGCAGTCTCACTCCATAGAGTTGACGATGTTGCAATGTTCCAATTGTGGTGCGACCCAGCATATCGAGGATAATTACAAAAGCCTTCATTGCGTATACTGCACGGCACCGCTGATTATTGAAGATCAATATACCGAGGATTGGATATTGCCCGGCGCGGTTTTACCGTTTTCTTTTAAGGTAGACAAGGCGCACCAGATATTTAAGAAATGGGTAGATGGCCTGTGGTGGGCACCGAATAATCTGCAACGTGCGACCTTAAGTCCAGAATATACCAAGGGACTCTATGTTCCCTACTGGACTTTTGATGCACAGCTCACATCAAACTATAAGGGACAGCGAGGCGATCATTACTATGTTACAGTTACACGAGGTTCTGGTAAGAATAAAACCACCAGCCGTGAGCGACGCACAGACTGGAGCTCAAAATCAGGGAACGTCAGTGGTTTTGTGGATGATACATTGGTGCATGCCAGCAACAATAAAAGCATACAGATTCCCGCACTGGTGTCCCGTTGGAAGCTTGATGTTCTTAAAACCTTTGACACCAGTTATCTGGCCGGTTATGTCACAGAAAAATATACGATCCCACTAAAAGACGGCCATCTAACAGCTACAGACAAGGCAGAAGATATTGCCAAAAACTGGATCAGGACAGATATAGGTGGTGATGAGCAACGCATTGATGATTTTGATATGACCCTTACCGAGGAAACTTTTAAACAGGTTCTTCTGCCCTTGTACATTAGTTCATATACCTATGGCAATAAGCGCTTTAATTTTTATGTTAATGGGCAGACGGGCGCCATACATGGCGACCGCCCATATTCCTTTTGGAAGATATTTCTAGCGAGTGTAGTTGCATTAATGGTGGTTGCTGCAATCGCCTATCTCGTTAGCTTGCAGGATTGATGAAGGTCGGTTCGCTTTTGTACTTCGACTGAGCTAGTATGAACCTCTGCATCCCTATGGGATTTGAAAGCGGAACAATTCACTTATTACAAATTTGTATATTTAAACATGTCAAAACAAGATCTAAAAGAAAGGCTCCACCAACTCATCGATGATGCAGATGAAGGTTTCCTTGATCTAGTCCAAGAAGCCGCTGCGCATTATTATTCTGGTGAAACTCAGGAAGAGCTTGATGCGGTTATTCTTGAGGCAGAGGAGGATATCAAGGCTGGACGGGTTTATTCTCTCGAAGAAGCTCGTGCAATTGCCATGACCTGGTTCAAGGATTAATGGAACACTCATTATCCAGTAGAGGCTTAAAAGATCTCGAGAAAGTAAGTGATTTCTATAAAGGATTATATGGAGATGATAAGGCTAAAAAAATCATTGTTGGCTTTTTTGACTTTGTGGATATTTTAGTTTCAAAAAATGATTTTACTAAGATCGGTGCTATTGATGAACAATTTGATCACCACACTTTAGAGTATAGGAGAGTATTCTATCACTATTTGAGGATCACTTACAGGATAACAAAAAACCATATCCTTATTGTTCGCGTCTTCGACGCAAGACAAAATCCCAAGAAAAACCTATAAACTAGAACTGCCGCTGAAAGCGGCAGTTCTAGTTTATGATAAAACCTTCCTAATTATAGCGCAGGATGATTCACAAATCCTTTTTCATCAAGGTACTTAACGTAATCCCTCGTATTTACCGTTGCTTTTAAATCATGCAACAAATTATAAAGCCCAAAGAATGTTCTATTGATATATAAGAAATGTTTGCTGCCACGGTTGCCATTCATTTTGCGTAGCTCTTTATCATTACTGTACTTTTCACTCAGTGAGCTGATTTGGTCCCAGAATGTCTCGTCAGCAAAATTGAATGTTTGTTCTTGGAATGGTTTGGTAAACAAACTCAACATCTCGTGAAAGAGTTTTGAGAAATAGGTAATTTCTTTATCACTATCATCTTTACGCAAGATTTCCAATTGAAATAATTTCTCTCTGAAAATGTCTGGATTATTGATGCTTGCAGGAACCGCAAGTTCAAAATACGGTACGTAAAATTCATCAGGAATTTGTTTTATACACCCAAAATCAATTGCGATTAGTTCATTTTCTGGAGATATCAAAAAATTTCCGGGATGTGGATCCGCATGAACCGCTTTCAGGCCGTGCATCTGGAACATATAGAAATCCCAAAGTGTCTGGCCCAGTTTATTTCCCGTTTCCTGAGAAAAATCGGTTTGTGCAAATTCACTCAGGTGCTGGCCATTCATCCAGTCCATGGTGATAATGCGTTGGCTGGACAAATCTGGGTAATATCGAGGAAAGTTGAGATTCGGAATGTGGGAACAAGCCTCGGTAATGGAAATACTCTGTTCTACCTCAAGTGTGTAATCTGTTTCTTCCAGCAGCTTATCTTCTACCTCGGCAAAATAGCGTTTGGAATCCTCACCCTTTAAGTTGAACATTTTAATGGCAATAGGTTTAACCATCGCTAGGTCACTGCTTATGGAATCTGCAACTCCAGGATATTGGATTTTAACAGCGAGTTGCTTGCCATCTTTTTCTGCCTTGTGGACTTGGCCGATGCTCGCGGCATTGATAGAATCCTTTGAAAAACTATCATAGATATCTTCTGGAAAAGCACCTTGATAATTCTTGAACGTTTTCCGTACTAGTGGTGCGGACAATGGAGGAACGCTGAATTGCGCCAGACTAAATTTCTCCACGTAAGCTCCTGGCAACAAACTCTTATCCATAGATAGCATTTGCGCCACCTTAAGTGCACTACCCTTTAAATTTTTGAGACCATCATAAATGTCAGTGGCATTATCCTCATCCAACTCACTGCGATCCAGGCTAGGATTAATGGCTTTCTTGGAATAATATTTAAGATAATTCCCGCCTATTTTTACACCGGTTTTCACCATTTCGGTGGTGCGGCCTATTTTACTGGTAGGTATTTTATCTATTGTTTTCATGAGGTCGATGAAGAATTCAGAATGCTGAATTATGTATTTATACGTGCTGTTGAGTCCGCTTTCGCGAAAGCGAACTACAATTTAATCCATGGTAAAAACCAAAAATAAATGCGAGAATCAAATTGAATCATTTACGCGTTTTTATTTGCGATGGCCTATGCCATTCTCTCTTTCCAAAGAAATTTGCCAAAGTCAAAAACCGCATCTAACGGTGTATTATCAAATACATCAAAGATGGTGTTGACAGATTTTTCAATCGCCATGTCGGTCTTTTCAAACCCAGCACTATCGTCATCCATCCAAAACTTGAGTAAGAATAACATTTGCACCCATGCTCCCTCACTATAAATCGTTTCTGATCGCTCTAGAAGGAGATTGGTTTTATTCTCATTGCGTTCCTGAATCAACTCTCGTGCAAACCCTTTTACGTGTTTACGGAGACCTTTCAACTGCTCCATTTTGCTCATCATGTGTTGGTTGCCGTGTAGAGCAAATAGTACATAACTGCGGTTGAGGGTAAGCAATTCAAAAAAGGTGTAGAAAAATGT
>JBBSPH010000145.1:0-6482 GCA_038258985.1 Flavobacteriales bacterium | reverse complement strand
GGGAATTATACCTTGAGTATATCCCACTTTCAATGTGAGACCCAAGTCTTTACGGTCACAATGAACCAGGATATGGAGCGTAATTTTGTACTGGAACACCATATTAACGACCTTGAGAAAATTGCCGTTGTGGCAGATGTCCACGAGAACCACACCGCCACACAATCCATCACCCGTATCGACGAGCGTACCATCAATGATTATAGCGGTGCGACTTTGGGAGATGCGCTTGCTACCGTCCAGGGAGTATCAGCGCTCAAAACGGGTAACAGTGTTGTCAAACCAGTGATTCATGGCGTTTTTGGGAGTAGGGTCACCATCGTTAATGATGGCATACGACAGCAGGATCAGGAGTGGGGAGTAGAACATTCACCCAATATTGATATCAATAGCGCGAGTAGTATCCAAGTCATAAAGGGCGCAACAGCGCTGCGGTACGGTGGGGACGCCGTAGGTGGCACAATTTTAATTGAGCCAGAGCGGTTCATTGCCAAAGATACGCTGAAAGGGAAATTGATATCGCAATTACAGTCCAATGGCCGTGGGGGCAGTATTAGCGGCTCCATTAATAACTACAACAATTCGGGATGGTTCCAACAGGCAACGTTGACTTACAAGCAACTTGGCGATTTTGAATCGCCGGATTATGTGTTGAGCAATACAGGAAGCCAGACCTATGCGGGTAATTTTAATCTTGGCTATCATCAATTTGAATATGGTGCGAGTATCAAATATTCCTACTATAATTCAGAGCTTGGGATATTGCGCGCTTCCCATATAGGCAATGCGACAGATTTAGTTAGGTCAATCAATACCGGTCAACCTACTATTATTCGTGATTTTACCTACCGCATAGATCCACCGAAACAGCAAGTAGAACACCACGGCTTACAATTAGACGCGTACAAAAGATTCGAGGGAGTCGGTAAATTGGAAGTGAACTATTCCTTTCAATTTAACAATAGGCTGGAGTTTGATATACGCAGAGGCGAAAACGCAGGGAGAGCATCTCTGGATCTAGATTTACAGACACAAACTTTAGCTGCGTTTCTAAGGATCGATGCCCTTAAAAAAACCGAAATTGATTTGGGGTTTGACGGAATGTATCAAATCAACAGCCCAAACCCAGCCACTGGTATACGGCGATTGATTCCAGATTACCAAAGTCAGAAATTGGGTGGTTTTGCCAGCATTAATCACCAATTGAATGATAAGTGGTTGCTGGATGCAGGTTTTCGGTATGATTTCTACGAAATAAATGCCACTAAATTTTACCTACAATCCCGTTGGGAAGATCTAGGTTATGACCAGCAGTTCCCACAATTTGAGTTGGGTGAGCAGGGAAATCAAATTTTAACTAATCCACGATTACGTTACGACCTCATTGCATTAAGCGCGGGAGCTAAATATTTTGTGGACGATCATTATGATTTTTCAATCAATTTAAGCAGTGCAAATAGAGCGCCCAATCCTAGTGAATTGTTTAGCGATGGGCTCCACCATGCACTGGCCTCGATTGAATTAGGTCAATTGGATTTGAAAAAGGAACAATCTTACAAGGTCAACATAGTAGCACATGCCGTAAAAGGAAGGGTTGATCTAGAGGTAAATCCGTATGTAAATCTAGTCCAAGATTATATCCAATTGATACCAACAGGTCTGGAAACGAACACTCGAGGAGCGTTTCCCGTGTATCAGTATCAACAAATTGACGCCTTGCTGGCAGGTGTTGATCTAGGGGCTCAATGGTCAATCTTTTCAACATCGATCATTGAATCAACGTTGGTGAAATCTCTGGATCTCAATTCTCGATTTTCCTATATCTATGGCCAAAACCGTAGTGATGACGAACCATTAATTTATATGCCGCCTACCCAATTTGCTAATGAACTGGTCTGGAGCAATGGCATTTTCAACAATCTACAGTTGAAATTATCCAATCAAACCATGCTTAAGCAAAATCGTTTTCCCGATAATGACTATGACGTGGAAGTTCCAGATGATTTGGGAAATTTCAGTACGGAGACTGTCCGTATTTCGGAATCACCAGCTGCTTATAGCTTATGGAACGTGGGTGGTAGTTACGCTTTCGCGAAAGCGAAACTGACCCTAAGAGTGAACAATGTTTTTAATACAAATTACCGCAACTACTTAAACAGGCAGCGCTTCTATGCAGATGACATAGGGCGCGATGTCCAACTACAATTTATCTATAACTTTTAAAAATAAACGAAATGAAAAAACAACTTTTAAAAATCGCCTTTCTAGGATTAGTCATCTCATTTACAAGCTGTATTGACGACGATGCTCCCATTCTTATCAATGAGGAAGAATTAATAACGACAGTAGAGTATACGCTGACTAACAATGCGGATCCATCAAATACCGTAGTCTACAAACGTGTTGATCCAGATGGCGATGGAGGTAGCCAGCCGCCGGTAAACACGACCGTTGGAACGCTGCGTGCTAATGCAACCTATAGCGGTAGCGTGCGGTTCTTGAATGAAACAGAATCACCGGCAGAGGATATAACAGTAGAGGTGATGGAAGAATCATTAGAACATGAGGTATTTTATACCGCGCCAGTTGCTGGGGTTCAAATTGCTAGACTTGACCTTGACATTGCTGGTAATCCACTAGGATTGCGAACTACATTCACAACCGGTGCAGCCGCTACTGGAAACTTAACCATAGTATTACGTCATGAGCCTACAAAACCAAACAACGGCACGATCACCGATGCTGGTGGCGAGACTGATGCTCAGGCCACCTTTCAGATAAGCGTTCAATAATTGCCAAAGGGCATAAAAAAAACCGTCCCGATTTTATATCGGGACGGTTTATTAATTTAAGGAATGTGTAGATTAGTCTACCGCGTCCTCAACATCGTCAACAACATCTTCTACTTTATCGCTGGTTGATTCTTCTCTACAACTAGAAATACTTACAGTAAACAATGCCACAACGGCTAGCACTAAAAATTTCTTTATCATTTTTCCTTTTTTAAAATTTGATAGCATTAAAGAATTACATTCTACGCCCAGATATAATATTGTAAAGAACAATGATAACTGCGATTACAAGTAAAATGTAAATAAGATTTCCCATTCCCATTCCATCGCCCACGCCTACAAGACCTAGAACGAAAACAATAATACAGATAACGGCTACAAGCCAAAGAATACTTCTCATAATAGTTGGTTTTAATTTGTTATTATGTGAATTTACTTACATTATTCTTATAGATTGTTAACGAAATTCCAATTCTATAAATTTTAGTAGGAAAGCTTGTAAGGTTTTTGGTTTTTAATTCTAGACACCAGTTTTAATAATGATTAGGATGATTGATGACATTCTGAGCTTTCTTTTTATGAGCGCTTAACAATTCTGGATCCATTTTATCCAGCAGGGCCATCATCATGTTCATGCGTGGATTATTATTTAAAAACTCCTTTTTTTCGTCCAAGAAATTCCAGTAAAGCGAGTTGAAGGGACATGCGTCATCTTCCGCCTTTTTCTTGGTCACCTTGTAGGCACAACCGCTACAGTAATTACTCATTTTATTGATGTAGCTACCACTGGAGACATAGGGTTTTGTGGCCACCAGTCCACCATCTGCCCATTGGGACATGCCGCGGGTATTCGTGATCTCTACCCACTCAATGGCATCAATGTAGATGCCCAGATACCACTCGTCCACATAACTGGGATCAGTCATGGTGAGTAGCGCATAGTTACCGGTAATCATAAGCCGCTGAATGTGGTGGGCATAGGCATTGTCCAGCGAGTTATTGATGGCATGTTTCAGGCAATTCATTTTTGTCTCACCGGTCCAGTAAAAACCGGGTAGCTCATTACGGTTTTCGAGTTTATTCCTGGTTTGATAACTAGGCATTTCTTTCCAATATACTCCACGCATGAACTCACGCCAGCCTAGAATTTGTCGTACAAAACCCTCAATTTGCGATATATGAATGGGTTTGTCTGTTTTTTTGCTTTCGCGAAAGCGAACCACCGCAGCCTCAATAACTTCTAGCGGGCTCAGTAATTTGCTGTTCATCGCAAAGCTTAAGCGCGAGTGAAACAAATAATCCTGATTTGTGTGCATTGCATCCTGAAAATCACCGAAATGAACCAGCAAATGCTCGCAAAAATAATTCATGACATCCAACGCGTCCTGCCGCGTCGTGGGCCAGTTGAAATTAGTAGCTTCAATACGGCCAAATGTTTTGACTCCTTCTTTTTCCAGTAGGGTTACGATTTCACTGACGTCCTTACGAAACCCACGTTCGTGAGGTATCTCCGTTTCCTCATCCCATTTTTTGCGGTTGCTCTGATCATAATTCCATTTGCCGCCTTCTGGTTGCTTGTCACCCTCGATCATGATATCATATTTCTTGCGCATATCGCGGTAGAAATATTCCATGGTCAGGCGTTTTTTACCCTCAAAGAATTTTTTGACATCCATTCTTTTGGTTAGGAAATGCTCTGTATCAAATCCTTCCCACTCAATGTCCAGTGATTGACAAAATTCCTTGAGCTGTTGATCCAGTCGCCACTCGTCTGGAGCTAGGTATTCAAATTTTTCGATACCATGCTTTTTGATCAACGCGTTGAGATTCTTTACCAGATCTTGCTCGTTGTCCTTGTGATCTAATGGATAATATGTATTTTCAAATCCTCGCGCGTCCATCCAATCCTTAAAACTGCGCATTGCCAGGAAAAATGCAACAACTTTTTGAATGTGATGCATGACGTAATCAGTTTCTTGGCGCATTTCTGCCATGTGGTATATGACATGTTCTTGGTCACCATTGAACCAGCTGTGCTTATGGTTAAGCTGGTCGCCCAGTATTAATCGAAGGGTTTTGGCCATAGTTTTGATATTTTAAGTTTCCAAATTCCAAATTCCAAATTCCAGGTTTCAGATTCCAAAATTGCCGATTTTCTATTTGCTGTCGCAAATTTTAATTGCCGATTCGGAATTTTACGCTGCGGAGTTAAGTGTAAAAATCTCAAATCCCAGCTTCCATTTTATAGGTTAATTTCAAAAATTTCAATAGATATAGTTAGGTCATCCAAGACAGATTTTTAAGTTTTCCCTAATCCTTATATCTACAACCATAGATCCCGAAACTTCTTATCGCCATCATAACGATCTGATTGTGATTGTATATTGAAGGTCCTATTGCGAGGATCGTTGCCCACACCGCTATTATACATCCAGTTGCCATAGTTTGAGTGAACATCATAGTCAATCAATATATGCTCAAAATAGGCTGCGCCTATACGCCAATCCTGTTCTTGATGCATGGACCAGTAGCTGGCCACATTTTGCCGGCCGCGGTTGCTCATAAAACCGGTAGCCGCTATTTCCTTCATGTTTGCATTGACAAAATCCTCGTGCGTCTCGCCAGCAATCCATTTCTCCAGCGCTCTCTCGCTCGATTTCCACTCATAGTCCTTTTCTAAAATCCCTCCTATAGCAAAGATCTTCTCTTGATGTTTAAGAGAGACATACTTGAAAAAATCACGCCAGATCAATTCAAAAATCAACCAGTACGTGTCCTGGTTCTTTTTGACTTCCTTTTCAAACCTTTGTACCTCATGATAGATTTGTCGTGCGCTTATACAACCTATGGCTAGCCATGCGCTGAATTTGCTACTATAATCTATACCAACTAGGCCGTTTCTGGTTTTCTTATAATCTTGCAGTCGTTTTGTTTCCCAGAAATAATGATTCAGTCGTTCCCAAGCGGCAGTTTCACCGCCAGCCCAAGGAAACGCAGTCCGGGAATCTTTTTCAAACTTTTCTAAGCCCAATTTTTTTAGGGTTGGAAGGTTTGTTTTTGGAACTTCAGGCATCGTTTGCGTGTAGCCTTCAATATTGACAAGATCCCTAACGCTCGACTCCTTCTCTAACTTCTTGCGGAATTCAGTAAAAACTCTGGGAATCTGCTTTTTTGAATACGGGATATCCTCTGGATGAAATAAAAACTGATCGTAAACGCGGTGCCCGGTAATTTTGGTTTTAAGTCCTTTTTCTTCCAGCGCTTTTCCTAGTGCGCTTTCCTGATTCTCCTCATCACGCGTCCACTCTTTTTGCAGATAGATATGTTGGATGTCAAAATCTGCAACCAGTTGCGGAATAACATTTTCTGGCGCATCGTGATAAATAAGAAGTGGTATACCGTGACTTGCAAGATGAGAACGAAGATCTTCCACTGATTCACGTATAAATTGAGCCCTGAACGTGCCTGTTTTTCCAAACGGTAATTTAATTGCCAAGTCCATCCCAAAGTCACTCTCTTCGTAGTATCGTGGATCGAAAAAATAAACACCAATTACGTCACCATCGGCATCACAGGCAGACTTTAGACTAACGTTATCCTCAACGCGTATGTCGTTTCTAAACCAAACTAAATTCATATTGTTTTTTTAAATCCCAAATCCCAAATCCCAAATCCCAGATTGCCAATTGT
>JBBSPH010000144.1:0-6501 GCA_038258985.1 Flavobacteriales bacterium | reverse complement strand
TTTCATGGAACTTGAATAAGAACTCTAAGTTAGCTTTTCTGCTATAAAAGGTGCGGTATAGCTTTCTTTGACTTTAGCGACCTCTTCAGGCGTACCCGCAGCAACTAGATAGCCGCCCTCTGAGCCTCCTTCTGGCCCTAGGTCGATCACGTAGTCTGCGCACTTGATCAAGTCCATATTGTGTTCAATCACAATGACACTGTGACCTTTATCGATAAGCGCATTGAAGCTGTCCAGCAACTTATTGATGTCATGAAAATGCAATCCCGTGGTAGGTTCATCAAAAATGAACAGTGTTTTTTCAGTAGTTGTCCCTTTTACCAAGAAACTGGCAAGCTTAATTCGTTGCGCCTCGCCACCAGATAGTGTGGAACTGCTTTGCCCTAAGGTTACATAACCTAACCCTACATCTTGTAATGGCTTGATCTTGCGCGAGATTTTATCTTGACTATTGGTTTCAAAAAATTCCATCGCATCGTTGATAGTCAGGTTGAGGATCTGATCAATATTCTTGTCGGCAAAATTGACTTCTAGGATTTCTTTTTTGAATCTCTTGCCGTTGCAGGTTTCACAAACCAGTGTAACATCTGCCATGAACTGCATCTCGATGGTCACTTCACCATCACCCTTGCAGGTCTCACAACGCCCACCATCAACATTAAACGAGAAATGTTTTGCCTGATAATTGCGTATTTTGGATAACTTTTGCCCAGCGAATAGGCTGCGGATATCGTCATACGCCTTTATGTATGTAATAGGGTTGGACCTCGAACTGCGCCCTATCGGGTTTTGATCGATGAACTCAATGGTTTTTACATTCTCAAACTTCCCGCTAATACTGGTGTATTGACCTGCTTTTGCTCCATAACCTCCCAGTTTTTTGAGCATTGCGGGATATAGAATCTGCTTTACAAGAGTTGATTTTCCGCTACCAGAAACTCCCGTTATCATGGTCAAAACTCCCAAAGGGAATGTGACGTCAATGTTCTTCAAGTTGTTTTGTCGAGCACCCTCAATGTCTACGTGATATTTGTAGGTTCTTCGCTTTCGCGGAAGCGGAATTACCCTAGAACCATTTAAATATTGAGCAGTCAGGCTGGTTGATTTTAATATTTCTGCAAGAGTTCCTGCCGCTACGACCTCGCCGCCATGAGTTCCAGCTTCTGGACCTATATCAATGATACGGTCTGCAGATTGCATGATTTCTTCATCGTGCTCCACGATAATCACCGTATTTCCTAGGTCGCGCAGATTTTTTAAGACCTTAATCAATCGCTTTGTGTCTCGCGGATGCAGTCCTATGCTAGGTTCATCTAAAATATACATGCTTCCCACGAGGCTACTGCCCAGTGATGTGGCTAGATTGATGCGCTGCGATTCACCGCCAGAAAGGGAATTTGATTTTCTATTCAAGGTCAAGTAATCGAGTCCAACATCTGATAAAAATTCCAGACGACTATTGATCTCTTTCAACAGGCGCTTTGCGATGGTTTGCTGGGATTCATCCAATTTTAACTCTTCAAAGAAGATGCTTAGGTTCTTAATAGGCATCTCAACGAGGTCTGTGATCGTCGTGTTATTGATCTTGATGTAGTTTGCTTCTGGACGCAGGCGTTTTCCTTTACAAAGGGAACACCTCGTTTTACCACGGTAGCGTGACAGCATCACTCGGTTCTGGATTTTGTACGCTTTGGCCTCTAACTCGGCAAAAAAGTCATTGATTCCCGAAAAATATTTGTTACCATCCCAAATGAGGTTTTTTTGTTTTTCGGTCAACTCAAACCATGGACGATGGATTGGAAAGTCAAATTTGTCCGCATTTTTAATGAATTGGTCCTTATAATAGCTCATGCTATCGCCGCGCCAAGGAAAAACAGCACTTTCATAAATAGATAGTGCCGTATTAGGAATGACCAGATCCTCGTCGATCCCGATGACATCGCCGTATCCCTCACATTTGGGACAGGCACCATAAGGATTATTGAAACTGAATAGATTGGGATTGGGTTCTAAAAATTCCATACCATCCAACTCAAACTTGTTGGTAAATTCTCTGGAGGAACTACTATCCACATGATCAACATAAGCGACACCTTTACCCTCAAAAAAGGCAGTATCAATAGCATCTGCCAAGCGATTGTAAAAATCTTCATCATCTCTTTTAATGATACGATCAATAACAATAAAGACCTTGTCCTTGCTGGAAAAATTGATTTCGTTTTCATCAATTCGCACTACGTCACCATTAACCTTGATACGTGTGAAACCTTGCTGCAACAAAACCGCCAGTTGTTGGGGTATATCTCGTTTCCCTTTGACAATTAGCCTTGTGGTCAACAGCATCTTAGTGCCATCTTCCTGTTGTTTTATATAATTGATGACACCTGTAACTGTATCTTTTTTTACCTCATTACCAGAAACAGGCGAATAGGTACGTCCAGCACGAGCAAATAGTAGTTTGAGATAATCATAAATCTCTGTAGTGGTACCCACTGTACTGCGCGGGTTTGTAGAATTTACTTTTTGCTCAATAGCAATAGCGGGTGCGATACCTTTAATATACTCCACCTTCGGTTTGTTCAAACGACCTAAAAACTGTCGTGCATAGGAGGAGAGACTTTCCACGTAGCGTCGCTGTCCTTCTGCATACAGCGTATCAAAGGCGAGGGAAGATTTTCCGCTACCTGATAATCCAGTAATAACGACCATTTCATTTCTGGGAATGACCGCATTTAATTTTTTGAGGTTATGTAATTCAGCGCCCTTTACGAGAATATTCTTTTTTGGGCTTAGGGAATCGATGTTATCGAAGATGATCTTATCTGCCATATCCACAAAGATAACAAGGGGTTAAGCGATTTGCAGGGAGGTGGAATCATTAATTTGTTAAATTGTAGGAGCAGCTTTTGTTCGTTTGGAACAAATGTTGTTATCTTTATCCCGTTAACATAAAATTAATCTACGCTTATACAATAACACTACTTTAAAAATCGGTCTGCCTAACTAGCTGGATCATTAGTTGTTATCGTATGAATTATACAAATGTAGAGGATGCAATCCTTGTCAAGGATTACATGCAAGGCAAGGAATCTGCTCTGGAAACCTTGGTTCACCGTCACAAACAAAGAATTCACGGCTTTATATATTCTAAAGTTTTAGACAGAGACATTACTGAAGATATATTTCAAGATACCTTTATTAAGGTCATTCGTACTTTAAAGCGAGGAAAATACAATGAGGAAGGAAAGTTTCTTCCTTGGGTGATGCGCATCGCACACAACCTTGTTATCGATCATTTTAGACGTAACAAGCGCATGCCGAAGTTCCAATCCCGCAATGATTTTGACATTTTTGATGTCATTAGTGACGGTCAAGAAAGTATTGAATCTCAAATGATCACGGGTCAGGTTCACGATGATGTGCGTCGATTGGTAGAGGAACTTCCCGAAGATCAGAAAGAAGTACTGGTGATGCGCATATATAAAGAGATGTCTTTCAAAGAGATAGCAGAAACTACAGACGTGAGCATCAATACCGCTTTAGGTAGAATGCGATATGCGCTCATCAACCTAAGAAAGGTAATTGACAAGCACAATATTGTTCTCACAAAATAATTGATGGTGTAAATAATAATGTAAAGTTAGGTGCGTTTTGATACTATAAACAACCCAAAACATGCCAAAACTTTACAATCAATCCTCATCATCAGAACGAGTGAAACCAGCAGGTCCTAGACCAGAAACCATTACAAGGATTTTATCCTTTTCAAAGTCACTAACAGTGCTGAGATTAGATCACATGGTGGTAGAAACCATCAACAACTAATTGTTTGATTTGAATGTAGAAAGCCCGATCTCTTAAGATCGGGCTTTCTTTTTGTAATACTGGTCGAGTACGGACTTCCTACCGATTGTTTTTGTTATAATATCTGAGTCTAGATCCCAACCACGTGCTGGGCTATATTGACGACCGTACCAAATGATCTGTAGATGTAGATCATTCCATTTTTCTTCAGGAAATAATCGTTTTGCATCCTTTTCAGTCTGCACGACATTTTTTCCATTGGTCAAATTCCAACGGTACATCAATCGATGAATATGTGTATCTACGGGAAAAGCTGGTATACCGAACGCCTGCGACATCACTACTGCTGCCGTTTTGTGTCCTACCGCCGGCAGTTCCTCAAGTTCCTGATATGTTTGCGGCACAAGACCGTTGTGTTTGTCAATCAAAATGTGGCTCAGACCATGGATTCCCTTAGCCTTCATGGGAGATAACCCCACGGGTTTAATGATTTCCCTAATTTCTTCTACCGTCAACCGGATCATATCATAGGGATTGTCTGCCCGTTCAAAAAGCAGTGGCGTTATTAGGTTTACACGTACATCAGTGCTCTGCGCGCTCATCAATACGGCAATCAATAGGGTGTATGGATCTTTATGATCTAATGGAATCGGGATCGTGGGATATAATTCCTCCAATTGCTGGATCACAAAATCTACTTTTTCCTGTTTATTCATTTCGTATCTTTAAATTCCAAAATTAAACTATGACCACACTTCAGACAGGTGATAAGGCACCAGATTTCTCGATTCCCAACCAAGACGGAACCATCGTTTCGTTAGCTGACTTTAAAGGCAAAAAATTAGTGCTGTTCTTCTATCCTAAAGCAAGTACACCAGGGTGCACTGCAGAGGCTTGCAACTTGCGGGATAATGTAGATCGCTTTCGCGAAAGCGGATACGAAATACTGGGAGCCAGTGGAGATAGCCAGAAACGCCAACAAAATTTTAAGGAAAAATACGAGCTTCCCTACGATCTATTGGCAGACGAGGATCACCAATTATTGAATGCCTATAAGGTCTGGGGACCTAAAAAGTTTATGGGTAAGGAATACGATGGTATCCATCGCACCACTTTTGTCATTGACGAGAAAGGTGTGATCAGTGATGTGATTTCTAAGGTAAAAACCAAGGATCACGCAGACCAGATTCTATAACTCTGCAGCTGCCCTTTCTTCGTGAAGGTTGCAGCCGAAGAAATTGCCTTCCTCGATCAATTCTGGAGTGCCTTCGGGCAGCATATCTTGCCAGCCGTCCTCACCTTCATGGATCATGCGCAATACCTCCCGAGAGAATATGTGCCCAATGTTTTCATCAAAATTCTCAATGTCAATCACGCGGCCATTGTACTTGAAGAACTTGTATAACTCTTTCATACGAGGGTGAACCTTGAGATTCTCGCTGGTAATCATTTGGCCAGTTTCAACATCTTTCATGGGATACAAATAAACGCGTAGGTCCTTGAAAAATAATTTACCAAACGCTTCTAATATTCCACCACTCAGGTGATTGTAGTAACGTGTGTCAAAAATGTCAATGAGATTATTGGTTCCCATCACTAGGCCTATGCGTTCTTTGGTATAGTTATTCAAGTATTCTACCAGTCGGTAATACTCTTTAAAATTAGAGATCATCACCGTTTGACCCAAACCGCATAAAAGCTCTGCGCGGTGCATGAAATCCTTCTCATCAATCTCTCCAGAAGCTTTCAGGTTGCTTAGGGTAATCTCAAAAATAGTTTCGAGACGGTCCTCCTGAACTTTTCCAGATTTGATAAACATGGCGCGTGCCTTTTGGTACATGTCCATGTTGACCTTAGTTACAGGTCTAAAGCTCCCGCGTAAGGCGAGCACATTTTTCTTATACAGAATGCGAGCCGCAAGGATATTGTTCCCATCTGGACCGAACATTACTGCCTCGGTCATTTCATTTCTTAAAAGCTGTAGGCTCATCAATCGATTATCGACCTCTGCAAATCGTGGCCCATCAAAATTGATCATATCAATCTCGATCTTGTCCTTATCAATGTGGTCGTACAAGTACTTCAACAACTTTTTAGGTTGATCGTGCTTGTAAAAAGCGCCATAAATCAAGTTGGTTCCCAGTATTCCTAATGTAATTTGTTGCAGACGAGCATCTCGTTCCTTGAAGCGCACGTGCAGGATAATCTCACTATATTCCTCGGCAGGAGCAGCTTGGAATTTTATCCCAACCCAACCATGACCTAAGAATTTTTTTGCAAAATCAATGGTGGCAACGGTATTTGCATAAGTAAAGAATAATTTGTCTGGATGCTTCTCACGAGAAATACGTTCCTCAATCAAATCGCTCTCATGCTGCAACATCTTGCGCAGTCTGGACTCTGTGACATAACGTCCATCATCCTGAATTCCATAAACAGCATCGGAAAAGTCTTTGTCATAGGCGCTCATCGCTTTGGCAATCGTCCCAGAAGCACCTCCTGCTCTAAAAAAATGGCGGACAGTTTCCTGTCCCGCGCCTATCTCTGCAAATGTTCCATAAATGTTGCGATTTAAGTTGACCCGTAAAGCTTTGTTTTTCAATGAGGGAACCGACTCAAAATCATTATCTCCGGGAAGGGTAATCGCCATTTATCTGTCTTTAACTGTTATCTAACAAAGGTAGGGAACGGCTTACT
>JBBSPH010000143.1:0-6518 GCA_038258985.1 Flavobacteriales bacterium | reverse complement strand
TGGTAACTATGGTGAGTATGGTATAGAACTTTTTAGTAGCGCGTTCTCCCAATACGACGGGCACGGTATGGTAATTATGAGCAAGATCACCGCGCAGGTTTTCAAGATCCTTGATCAACTCGCGCATACCTATAATCAAAAATAGGAATAACCCATGCACCAGTATCACCAGCTGAAAATTCTTGTAATACATAAACAAGACGAAGAATGGCATGACGGCAAGTGCAGCTGCCATAAGGTTGCCTACAAATAGCACCTTTTTTAATTTATGGGAATAAAACCACATCGCTCCTATATAGATGGCATAAAACATACCAGCTCTCCATGATACCACGGTGCCTAGAATAAAGGCAAGTCCATTGAGGGTAAAATATACCGACCACAATGTGGAGCGCTTCACCTGATTTTCCAACAAGGTTTTCTGCGGCCTGTTGATCAAGTCTTTTTCCCTGTCGTAAAAGTTGTTGATGATATAACCACCTGCGATGGTGGCGGCAGAAGCTAGAATTATAAACCACAATTTATAATCAGATACCGTTTGCACGACCGGCTTGTTGGGCGCGATGATGAAAATTACAGCGAGCAGTTGGGCAAAAGCGACAAGACCTACATTATATAAGCGTACAGAAGAGAATAGACTAAGTATCTTGATGGATAGAACCTTCAAGCTACTGCTGTTTGATGTCAAATCTGAAGTTAGCGCCATGGGTCAAAGTTAATGGATATTCCTGCAAAGGATGTATTTCTAAAACAGATCTTGTCAGTTAGTTAAGTTCAGTTTTGAGGATTTAAGAATTATATAAGAAATAAGAATTTTGAGCATAAAAAAAGCCCGAAACTTAAGTTTCGGGCTTTCAAATTTAAGCGGTTAGCTTATTTTTTTGCTGCTGGCATCAATACAGCATCTACTGCGTGTACTACACCGTTAGATTGCTTAACATCTGCAATGATTACAGTTGCTTTACCACCTTTAGCGTCAGTAATTACAACTTTACCATCAACTACCTCAGCAGTTAATTTACCACCGTTTACAGTGTCAAGAGTTGCTTTACCGTTGTTGTCTTGAATCATTTGAGTCAATGTAGCAGCATCAACGTTTCCACTAACTACGTGGTAAGTAAGGATTCCAGAAAGTTGATCTTTCATTTCTGGCTTCAAAAGACCATCTACAGTTCCAGCAGGAAGTGCTGCAAATGCATCGTTAGTAGGAGCAAAAACTGTGAAAGGACCTTCACTGTTCAACGTTTCTACAAGACCTGCAGCTTGTACAGCAGCAACTAGAGTAGTAAGGTTGTCAGCTTGTGATGCATTTTCAACGATAGTCATGTCTGGAGACATTTTTGCACCACCAACAGTAACAGCCATTGCGTCACGTTCCATCATTTTGTCTTCTTCCATTTTCAATGAATCTGCAGCGCGTTGCTCCATTTCCATTTTCTCAGCTTCCATTTTTTCTTTGTCCGCATCTTTACAGGCAACTAAAGAAAGTGTACCAGCTAAAAGAGCGAATGTAAATACTTTTGTAAATTTCATAATTGTTGATTTAATTGAGGTGCAAATATATCGTGAGAATCTGCAATGTATACAAGGTGTAACGTAGGTTTATCGTTTGGTTAGCTAACATTTAACATTTAAGCCGAATTTATCTATATAAAACGCTAAAAATCAGGTGAATAAAAAACCGCCTAATGTGAAAGTTAGGCGGTTTTGTATCTTGATTTTATAATTTTTATTGATCTGAAGCGTCCAAAACGGCCAAATCACTATCCAACATAGCAAAGAATTTGTCGAGATTCGGCATGATGACGATCTGAGTGCGACGGTTTTTTGCCATATTTTGACGAGAATCGTTGGCAACGATCGGGTCATAACTCGATCTACCCGCTACAATTAATTGCTCTTGTGGCACATTGAATTTAGAACTCAAACGGCGAGCGATGGCTGCGGCACGTTCTGTACTCAAATCCCAATTGTCTTTTACATAACTACCTTCTTTCACGGTGCGATTGTCAGTGTGACCTTCTACAAGAATTTCCAGTGATGGTTCAGAATTAACTACGGCAGCAATTTTGGAGAGAATATCGTCTGCTTTGCTACCCACGCGGTAGCTACTATCGCCGAACAGTAGGTCATCAGCAATCTGGATCATCACGACCGTATTTTCAATTTTCATGTCCACATTCTTACCAGCGTTGTCGCCCTGCAAACGTTGTGACATTTTATAGCTTATGGCAAGGTTAAGACTGTCCTTTAATGTAGTTGCAGTAGCGAGTTGTTCTGCAGGAACATTTTTCAATGTGCGACGCATGGCTTGCTTGTTCTTTTCAGAAACGGCAAATGAACCATCGCTGCTGGATACGAGCATTCCTTCTTTATCTGATTGTAGGCTCGCAATCTTTTCATTGTAGCGATCTACTCTAGTTTCTATGGCGGCAAAGCGATTTTCAAGATCTTCCTTTTCTACACGGGTTTTTAGTAATTCAGATCTCGTGTTATTGTAGTCAGTTTCTAGTTCGTTGTATTTTTTCTTGGATACACAACTTACAAGGACAGCCGCTATGGTTAGGGTTCCGACTGCTTTGGTTAACATGTTTTTCATGATTAAAGTTTTAAGGTTTGGCTATAAAACCCTCAAATCCATTTTGTAGTATGGCTTCTGTATTAGAATTTTGTTAAAGAGTGTGAAGCAAATCAGAAATTGGACACTTGATAATAGTGTTTTGGGATGTCTCGCTTTCGCGAAAGCGGAACTTCCCCACATAAAAAATCCCAAGACCAGTGATCTTGGGATTGATGTTAAACTATGCAAGGTGCTATTCCTCGCCAGCCGAAGCCGTTGCGGTGCCATCCATTTGCAGCTTGTTGTTGAATTCCAACGTGCGTATAGGAAATGGAATATTGATGTCGTTTGCATCAAATACTTTTTTGATCGCTAGTATGGCATCACTCTGTGCCTGCAGATTCTGTTTGTTTTTAGTGGCATCCACCCAAAAGCGCACTATAAAATTAATACTACTATCACCGAATTCCTGATAGAAAAACTCAACTTCCTCGCCACTGTTTTGCGTAAACTTTTCACTTATTGTGTCTAGTGTAAGCTTTTTGACAAATTCCAGATCCATTTTATAGCCCACACCGCAATTGACGACAATGCGCATGCGAGGTGTAAGGGTAAAGTTTTTTAAAGGGTTGTCAATGATCGTTTTGTTGGGAATGATGACTATGTTATTGTCTGCCTGCTTGATAATGAACTTATCCAACTGAATCTCCATCACCTCACCAGAAAAATCTGTCGTCTCTACCCAGTCTCCCACACGCACCTGCTGGCGGAAAGAAAGGATGATACCACTAATAACATTAGACATGGAACCCTGCAGGGCCAGACCTATTACCACTCCAGAGATTCCCGCACCAGCAATTATACCTTGTACCGCATCGTTAAGTTGTAATACGCTCATGGCGATAAAAATCCCTCCCAGTACGACGATAATAGCTACCGCTTTACCAGCAAGTCTTCGTACACTCGCTTGCGATACTTTATTATGAAGCAGTTTCTGGATACCGCGATCCACCCATTTAGAGATAAAGTAGGCGGCAACTAGGACGACGATCGCTATACCTATATTAGGAAGGTGTGATATAAAACTATTATACCATCCCGCGAGTTGATCCCAGATCAATTCTCCACTGTCTTTGATTTCGGTTGTGGCCTTGCCGGGTTTTTTCGCCGCCTCTTGTAGTAATGTCATCATAGATTTCAAAAATATGGGATTGGATTGGTAAATCGGTCTGCTTAACAGCTTTTTACAAAATCAAAACAACCAAAATTATTGAAATCGACTTCAATCATAGGTACTCTTTTGAAATAGAACGCGGCAATTTTGCCAAGCAACGGTAACAAGTAAATAAAGGTGTGATTAAAATCGTCCTATCTTTGTACATATGGAACACAAGGCAGGATTTGTAAATATCGTTGGAAACCCTAATGTGGGTAAAAGCACACTCATGAACGCGTTGGTAGGCGAGCGTCTATCAATCATTACCAGCAAGGCACAGACGACACGGCATCGAATTTTAGGGATCGTCAACGGCGAGGATTTCCAGATGGTGTTGAGCGATACGCCAGGAATCATGAAGCCTGCCTACAAACTGCAGGAAAGTATGATGGACTTTGTCAAGAATGCTTTTGAAGATGCAGACTGTATCTTATATATGGTTGAACTGGGCGAGCGCGAACTCAAAAACGAAGCCTTTGAAAAACGCTTGACTTTTGCAGAGGTTCCCGTAATCGTTCTTATCAATAAGATTGATACTGGTAATGAAACTCAGTTAAAGGAGGCATTAGACCACTGGAAAGAAAAATTGCCCAAAGCAGAAATCTTTGCGATCAGTGCGCTGGAGAACTTTGGTGTGCCGCAGCTATTGGATCGTATTGTTGAGATTCTCCCGGTATCTCCCGCCTATTATCCCAAGGATGTCCTAACGGACAAGCCCGAGCGGTTCTTTGTCAATGAGAGCATACGTGAGAAAATCCTCATTCATTACAAGAAGGAAATTCCGTACTCGGTAGAAATCGATACCGAAGAGTTTTTTGAGGATGAGAAGATCATAAGAATACGCTCTGTGATTATGGTAGAGCGTGAAACGCAAAAGGGCATTATCATTGGCCACAAGGGTGCGGCATTGAAACGAGTGGGAGTTGAGGCGCGCCGGGATCTTGAAAAATTCTTTGGCAAACAGGTGCACCTGGAGTTGTATGTAAAGGTCAATAAGAACTGGCGCAGCGACGAGAAACAGCTGAAGCGCTTCGGGTACAAGGGTGAGAATAAGTAGGTTTAAACATAAACTTAATTTTAAACCTAGGACTGACGTTCTTGAAGGAGGCGTTGTGAAATTTCTGCTATGTCATGCCGTCGCAGGACGGTAACGGCTCATCGCTCACGCAATATACTTGGGATATTTTCGCTTTCGCGAAAGCGAACTGCTTAACAAAACCTTCCCTAGAATTCTTACATCGTGGTTATTCTGAAACTTTTTACAATCTTCAGGCAACCATCCAGAAACTGTTGTGTCTCTATAAATAGAAAGCAACCAAACCGTGAAAGTGATCCAACTTTATACCAACGAGAAAAAGCTGATTGAGAAAGCTGCCGATGGCGACCGAAAGGCGCAACGTAGGCTTTACGATCGCCATGCTGGTAAAATGTTGAGTGTCTGTCGCCAGTACATTTCTCCCATCGAGAGTGCGGAGGAAGTGATGGGAAACGGCTTTTTCAAGGTCTTTACTAAACTGGATACCTTCCAGCACGAGGGTAGTTTTGAGGGTTGGGTGCGCCGCATTATGATTAGGGAATGTTTGAATAGTCTACGTAAAAAAGACCCATTCAAATGGAGCCAAGAGATTGATGATGATCGAATGGAAGAGGATAGCGATGATGCCGTTGGAAATGACCTACCATTGGACAAGATCCAGCAATGCATCGATAGCCTGCCAGATGGTTACAAAAGTGTTTTTGTAATGTTTGTCATTGACGGTTTGAAGCACAGGGAAATTGCTGCTTTGTTGGACATAAGCGAGAATACAAGTAAAACACAGTTTAGAAAAGCACGATTGCTATTACAGGAACAAATCACCGAATTAAAAAACAAGCGCCATGAAGCTTAACGATATAAAAGACAAATTTGACGGTCGGGAGATCCAGCCTAGCGCTGGCTCTTGGGAAAGGCTCGCCGTTAGATTGGATAAAGAGAAAAAAACCAACAAAAAGCCAATCATCATGTGGTTGGGTGCAGTCGCTGCAATCCTAGTTGTTGCCTTAATGGTGGTTCCGTCATTTTTTGGGATGGATAATACAGAATCTACAAGTCCACAATTGGTTGTTGAAGAACCTATGATAGAAGAAAATAGTCCAACTGAAAAAAGAACTATTGATCAAGATGTTCCTTCTACCACACTTAAAAATGCAGTTGCTCAGGAAAACAGCGCAAAAGCTATTGAAAAGCCGGCTGTACCTAACATGATTAAGGCGAGTTCAGAACCTAAAGAAATTTTAGGTCTAAAGGTAATTGAGAACAATATAATTGCTGCTGTAGCAACTGAGGAAGCAACAGTTCCCAAAACAGATGCACAGCGATCGCTGGAAATATCCCAACCAAATCAGAAGGTAAGTGAGGCAGACTTACTGCTCAATCAGGCGCTGAATAGAATAGGATCCAAAACTACACAGGAAACCGGTGTTGCGACGCGCACAGGGGAGTCGATCAGTCCTCAAAAACTCCTGCGAGAAACGGAATGGGATCTAGAAGCCCAAAAGCGCAACAGGATTGAAAACACCTTGCTCGACGGTCTGGGCAGACTCAAACGGGAGGCAGTAGCGCTGATCGATAGAAATCAATAAACACCTTAACTTAAATAAATGATTATCAGCTATTTAAATATGGCAGACAGGAATTACTCACTTTAAATTTAACCATCATGAAAAAGCAAAAACACTTTATTACTATCATTTTAATGCTCT
>JBBSPH010000142.1:0-6592 GCA_038258985.1 Flavobacteriales bacterium | reverse complement strand
CTCCCTGTTTTTCAATATCATCTTCAATGGTAGAACGCCTGGGAAATTTATCGTGCAGACCAAAGTGGTGAAGATTGACGGATCGCCAGCAACATGGAGCGATTACCTTGTAAGCTGGATTTTGCGGTTGGTAGACCTGTGGACGTTCATGCCGGGACCTGCGGTGTTGTCCGTTATTTTCACGGATAAGAATCAGCGGTTGGGCGATATGGCGAGCGATACGATTGTCATTGATACCCGCAAAAAAACCAATATTAGCCATACTATTCTGGAAGATGTACAGGACGATTATGAACCTACCTTCCTTACCGTTAACCTACTAACCGACAGGGATGTGAATGAAATAAAGGAAATCTATCGCCTCGCTGGTGAGAGCCGTGATTACGACACCCTGCGCATGCTGCGCCAGCGTGTGGAAGGACTGTTACAAGTCAACAGCGACTTGCGGGACGGTATTTTTGTGCGCACCGTGCTTAGGGATTATTCCTATTTAACCCAGGGCAACTAGATGAATTTTATAGAAATCATCGATTTGCTGGGTACCATTTCCTTTGCGATATCAGGTGCACTGGCGGCATTCTCTAAGCGTCTGGATCCCTTCGGCGTGATTATTATTGCATTTGTTACCGCGGCAGGTGGTGGTACACTGCGCGATGTATTGATAGGCGTGCGGCCCGTGAGTTGGATGCTCAATATGGATCTGGTCTACACAATTTTAATTTGTGTGCTGGTCACTTTTATATTTAGAAAATGGTTGCTCAAATTGAGGCGCACGCTGTTTTTGTTCGATACTTTTGGGATAGGATTATATACCGTAGTGGGTCTAGAAATGGGGCTTCAAGCCGGGTTGCATCCCGTTATTTGTATCACATTGGGTTGTGTCACGGCTGTATTTGGTGGTGTGATACGAGACATTTTAGTCAATGAGATTCCTGTGGTTTTTAGAAAAAACATTTACGCGACGGCCTGCATCGCAGGCGGCATTATCTATTTCTTGTTCATAAAATTCAACATTCTGGAAAACTGGGCATTCGTAATTGCCGGGCTATCCGTGATTGTAATACGAATTCTAGCGGTGGTTTTTGAATGGCAGTTGCCTAGTTTTTCAGACAGTGGCGAGGAAGGTACCACCATATTTTAATAGCTTCGTCGAGAGTCCGCTTTCGCGAAAGCGGGATAACATAAAATAGCAGTGCATATAATGGCATCAACTAAAAAACAATGGCTAACTGAACTTTACTGGATGATAGCCTTACTATCAGCAATAGTCCTAGTTGCCTATTTTGTACGGGATATAAATCTTTTTGCACTAGAGGAATCGGTTGATATAATTATCCATGATACATATTTTGTTATGTCACCTGTTTACGCTCTAGTTTTAATCGGAATACCGATACTTAGCTTTATTTATTTTATAAGAATTTGGGTCACCAGTTTCAAGAATAATCTCTGCTCGGCGATTTATGTAGTTCTGAATATTGTTTTGGTGTCTCTACTCTTCATTACGTATTCTTTCTCTATTAATAATAGTCATAGCAGTGAAAGCTTGTTAGAAGGTTGGGGATTATTTGCCACAATCATCTTATCTATTCTAATAGCGACGGTAGTTTCGTTGGTTTATACAGCGTACCGAATCAGCATGAATATCTTAAAAAGATAAACTTTTAGGAGGTTGAATTATTCTCAACCAGCATTCAAAACAAAATCTATTTTATCCATCTATTGAGGACTTTTCCAGCCAGCGATAACGGCTCCAAATGCAAAATCCAGAAACGCAATAATTACTAGTATAGAAAATACGATTCCACAAAATTTCAATACTCGATTTGCATTTAACATAGACACATTCTTATTTATCATATAGATTTAATTGAAATATCCTCTTGAAACTTACTCCTTCCCAGCTTTAAAAAGAAAATCCTTCTCATCGCGACTTAAACTCTCGTATCCACTTTCCGAAATCTTATCCAGAATGCCATCAATGCGCTGTTGGTGAGTGGATGATGGCTTCGTTTTGGTAGTTTGCGTCTGGTTTTTATAAACCGTTTTCATGTTTGTTTTGCGTTGCTTTTTAGGTTTGGTTTTAAATAAACCCACAACGCCATCTCCAATACTCGCGAACCCTTCCAGAACATCAATTCCAGATTTCATGCGCGTAGCGGTATAGTAACCCAGCGCAGCACCCGCCAGGTGGGCGACGCTGCCGCCAGCATTGTTATTTGTCACAATAGCAATCAGGTCGATAACCACTAGTCCGTAACCTAAGTATTTCAATTTGACGTTCAGGACAAAGAATAGACGCACTTCTGTATCTGGCATGTAAGCGCAGATAAAAAATAGCGTAGCGTATACTCCAGCACTAGCGCCCACCAATAAATTGTTTTCAAAAAATCCGGGAAACAGGCTACTAGCCAGGGTAAAGGTCAGTCCACCGAATATGATGCCCGTAAAAAATAAGGTCATGAACTGTCGTCCGCTAAATAGATTCAGCATCATTTGCCCTGTGAAGTACAGCACCAGCATATTGAAAAACAAGTGAAAAATCCCACCGTGCAAAAACCCATACGTAAACCACGACCAAGGTTGCAGTACAGCAGATATAAATCCATCAGGCAGACCAAACCATTCCGTGACGGGTGGATACAAATAACCCAAAAGCCAAAATGTAAGGGTGATCAAACTTACTACCGCTACCAATTTGCCAGCAATATTCAGCTGGGCATATTTTAATTTAAGTCGATCGATAAATTCCATTAGTCAATCCTGTATTTATCCATGTCATTGCGTTTCCAGTACCACACCATAATAAATCCTACGATGGCACCGCCCAAGTGGGCAGCATGCCCTACATTGTCCTGTAAGCTGATGACACCAAAGGTACTCAAGGTTTCATACAAGACATAGGCACCTATCAGCCATTTTGCAGCGATCGGATAAGGAATGAAGAGAATCTGCAGTTTTACATTTGGAAAAAGATAGGCAAAACCTGCCAACACACCGAATATACAGCCACTGGCACCCACCATTCCCTGCCACAGGTTTGTTCCACGGTTGGGAGTGAAAATTGTTTGCTCGATCTGCTCTGCGCCATAACCGGCTTCTGCAAGTTCTGAAACCACGCCTTGGTATTCAATTACGTCAATGATAGTCGTTAAAAGATATGCGCCGATTCCTGCTGCAAAATAGAAGAAGATAAAACGGTTGGTTCCCATCCACCGCTCAATAGGCGGTCCAAAGATGAGCAACGCATACATATTGAACAGAATATGCATGATACTCCCGTGCATAAACATGTGGGTCAACACTTGCCATACCTGAAATTTAGGGTTTGCATAGAACCAAAGGGTCAACTCGTTTGACAACGATTCCGGGCTTAAGCTGGCACCTGCAAATACGATAATGTTTAGAATGAGCAGGTTTTTGATCACCGGCGTGATGTTATCGAACATACGTTTAATTAAATTTTGCGTTCAGGTTATCACCTGTAATATTTATAAAGACTTTTTTACCCTGCGCTGTTAACCCTGGTTCTTTGCATGCAAAAAGTTCATCGATCAATTGTTGCATCTGTGAGCCGTTGAGTGCATCACCAGTTTTGATTGCCATGCTGGCCGCCATTCTGGAAGCCAATCGATCCACGTGGGAGAAACTGCCGTCCGGCAACTCTTCCTGGTGAAAATGAATGATGGTATCCAACAATCCCTCTACTGCCGCAGATTTTAAATCAAGTGGCAATCCTTGAATCTCAATCCTATTATCTTCCAACATACCGAAGAGAAAACCAACGCTCTCCAACTCTGCCTGCAACTGTGACAATATCGTTACTTCTTCTGGTGGTCGTTCTAAGGAAATAGGAAATAACAATTGCTGACTCACGCCATTTTGTACAGTTAGTTGTCGCAATAGTTGCTCGTACAATACGCGTTCGTGCGCTCGACTTTGATTAATGACCAGCAAACCACTTTGCAGTGTGCTGATGATAAACTTGCGTTGTAGCTGGAAAATATTCTTATCAGATGCAGTATCATTGGAGAATAACGTATCTACATCTGGTTGCAAATGACTTTCATCTGTTAATGTGGAATGATTTTCCAGTCCCGTATACAGGGCTTCCCAATTGCCAGCTGGTTTTTGTTGGTACTGTAAGTGACCCGATTTGTTGGTACCACTACTATCTTGCTGAAAAGGATTAAAATCTGGATCAACCTCTATTCTGGGCGCATTTGCGCTGCCTCGCGCGGTTTGATACGGCAATTCCAACTCGGTATCCTTGTGAAAGTCGATGGCATTAATGGAGAATTGGCCCAGCGCATGTTTCACAGTTGCTCGGATAATAGCGTATAGGCTGTGTTCATCTTCAAACTTGACCTCGGTCTTCGTGGGATGGATGTTGATATCGAGACTGTCTGGTGGTACATCTAAAAAAAGAAAGTAACTGGGGTTTGACCCATCTGCAAGCAAACCCTCGAACGCACTGGCAACAGCGTGATGTAAATAGGAATGTTTTATAAAACGGTCGTTGGCAAAAAAGTATTGTAGTCCTTTAGTCTTTCTGGTGAATTCTGGTTTGCCTACGTACCCGTGGATCGTGACAAGTTCGGTTTCTTCTTTGATCGGGACCAATTTATCGTCAATGCGCGATCCCATGATATTCACAATGCGGTGTCTATAGGTACCAGGTGGCAAATTGAACAGCTCGCTATCGTTGTTGATAAACTTGAATGCAATCTGCGGATGTGCCATGGCAACCCGGTGAAATTCGTTTGTAATGTTGCGCAGCTCGACACTATCCGACTTTAAAAATTTCCTACGGGCGGGAACGTTGTAAAAAAGGTTACGAACGCTGATCATGGTTCCAACGGGAGTAACCACAGGCTCTTGGGCAGTTACCTTGCTGCCCTCAATATCCAGCTGTGTTCCCAGATCATCCTGCTTACGGCGAGTCTTTACACTCACATGGGAAATTGCGGCAACGGATGCCAGCGCCTCTCCACGGAAACCCTTAGTGGCCAGCGAAAAAAGATCTTCGGCAGTTGTGATTTTGGAAGTGGCATGCCGTTCGAATGCCATGCGGGCATCGGTAGTGCTCATTCCCTTACCGTCATCGATGACTTGCACCAGTGTCTTTCCAGCATCCTTGATGATGAGGGTAATCGCTTTCGCGGAAGCGTCAATAGCATTCTCCAACAACTCCTTGACCACGCTCGCCGGACGTTGCACGACCTCGCCGGCCGCTATCTGGTTAGCAACATGATCAGGTAATAAACGAATGATATCTGACATACAGCCGGTTAGAAACTAAAAATAGATAAGTCGAAGTCGATTAGCCACAGAAAAAAGAGAATCAGGACGGCTATGATAATGTAGATACGTTTTTTAGCAGTTTGTTCTGTGCCTTCCTTATAATCCCGAAGTGCATTATTAAACTTTGTTTTTAAACCTTTAGTATGGATCGTGGATCGCTGGTCATCAAATTTTTGCTTAATGGAAAACGGACTGCCATCGCGGTCTTTATTCTTGTAGTACCGCGGCTCGTAGGAATATTTCTTGTTTTTGCGACGTGATAGGACTCCCATAATTTGTGCTGTTAGCAAAGGTAGCGTTAATGCCGATTATACTCCTTTTGAAAATCTAAAATCAGTTGAATTAAAACTCCTTCTCTAGCCTTTCCTCCAAATATTCTGCCATACCAACTGCTAGAAATTTAATAAGTGGTTCGTTAGAGCTGGATTGCTCGCAAGCAATAATCGTATTGATATATTCCAGCTGATCCTGTATAGACATTATTTTTTTAAAAATAGGTGGACACCCATTCTTCATCAATAGAGTTCCCATTATAATCCTGCAAACACGGCCGTTTCCATCTGCAAATGGGTGGATATTGTTTAAAAACTCATTATGAAATCTACAAATCGCTGTTATCAGATGACTATCTGCCTTTTTATTATCTATTATGGAAAAAATATGGTTCCATCGATCTATGTGCGATGCCATGATAATTTCCAAATTGTAATGTGGTGCGTATTCTCGATTATCATTGGGCGTCCTATTACCGACGACCGGATAATTTCTATAGTTCCCTACCAGATGCGATTTATACGCGCCCTCCCAGAAAATAGGATTTGACATTAAACTACCATGAATGCTTTTTATAGAATGTTCGCTGAGCTCAAAAGCTTCAAATGAATCGATCAATCGTCTTAAAACATTGCGGTGCTCACTCGCTTCCAGTAGGCTTTTAAAATTCTCTTTGGGAACTAGCTGTCCTCTCAAGAATTGGATTGTTTCTCCGTATTCTAAATTTTGCTCCTCAATTTTGGTAGAAAAGAAAGAGAATTCGTTGATTAGGCTTTCGGTAAATTCTTGACTCCATTCTGGCTTTGAAAATCTCATTTGAAATTCTTTCAACGCCATATTGAATCTAGAAAAATATATAGGTAACATGGGTGATCACTTATAGATTTCTAGCAAATGGTCGATCCAGTTTTTGATATCATGGGGATATGCATATAACCCATCAGGTTTTTCTGCTAACGTCTTACCGTAAAAATACGTATCAAATTCTTCCTGGAATGATCTAGGAATTGAGGCT
>JBBSPH010000141.1:0-6701 GCA_038258985.1 Flavobacteriales bacterium | reverse complement strand
TTTTCTACAGATGTAATGCTCATGTAATACTGTGTTTACGCCTAATATAATTCAGTAGGCGATATATTATTCTTGAAGTGCTGTTAATTTGCTTTAATTCTAGCAAGTGAATTATGGATGTCGTTTCGCTTTCTTAATTTGCCTTCGCTCAGTATCAACTGATCGTCACAGAGCTCCTTGAATGCGAATTAACCAAAAACCATTAAATTATTTGACCAGCCCTTTATTGTCCACGATCTGGTTGCAATCCCCAGAACATGCAAAAGAAAGCCTGTTCCATTCTGTACCGCGTAATCCTTCCAGATTTGCACCATTATCAGTGGGTTGAATGTCAATTAAAAAGTCAGGTAGCTTATCCTTGAGGTTGGGTGCCTCGTTTTTATTGGTCACCATCCCGTAAGCATCAATGGCTTGGGAGCGGTAATTATTTTTCGTCCAGGAAAGTTCTTTCCATTCACACCCCTCAGTGCACACTAGTTTTACAGTTCCATTTTCAACAGAAACTATCTTGACGGCAAATTTCTCAGAAACCTTCTTTCCATTCTTGTTGGACCCACAAGAGACGATGAATAAGATAAGAATAAGAGGATATTTCATTTTGGAAGGATTTGATTAAAAATTTCCCGTTCGACAGGGAATAGATATATTCAACATTCATGCCGAGCGTTAACAACGCCTGGCATGAAATCAATTACCGGTAAATTATTTTGAGATTACCTATGAAGGTAATTACATCTCTAGCAAATAAGCAAAAATCAATGGGGCAACGATAGTCGCATCACTCTCCACGATAAATTTAGGGGTGTCAATATCCAGTTTCCCCCAAGTAATTTTTTCGTTTGGCACCGCACCGGAATAGCTACCATAACTGGTCGTTGAGTCAGATATCTGACAGAAATAGCTCCAGAAAGGAGTATCCGTACGCTCCATATCTTGATACAGCATAGGTACCACGCAGATAGGAAAATCCCCTGCGATACCACCACCTATCTGGAAAAAGCCAATACCATCCTTGCTGTTGTCTGTATACCAGTCTGCTAGATAGGTCATGTATTCAATACCGCTCTTTACGGTGCTCGCTTTAAGCTCACCTTTCAGGACATAGCTAGCAAATATGTTCCCCATCGTACTGTCTTCCCAGCCTGGAACGACTATGGGCAGATTTGCTTTAGCGGCTGCGTACATCCACGAGTTCTCAATAGGTATTTCATAGTATTGTTCCAGAACACCGCTCAATAACAATTTGTACATGTATTCGTGTGGGAAATAGCGCTCTCCAGCAGCTTCCGCATCTTTCCAAATCTTTACAATATGTTCCTGTAGTCTTCTAAATGCTTCCTCTTCTGGAATACATGTATCAGTTACTCGATTCAATCCTTTTTCCAATAAATCCCACTCATCTTGCGGAGTCAAATCGCGGTAATTGGGAACGCGTTTGTAGTGCGAGTGCGCTACTAGATTCATCAAATCTTCCTCAAGATTTGCACCTGTACAGGAAATAATTTGAACCTTATCTTTTCTGATCACCTCAGCAAAGATCTTCCCAATTTCGGCCGTACTCATTGCTCCAGCGAGGGAAACCAGCATCTTGGAACCTTTGTTGAGTTGGTCTTCATACCCTTTAGCGGCATCAACCAGTGCTGCACTATTGAAGTGAAGGAAATATTTCTCGATAAATTGGGTGATAGGTTTACTCATAATTATGTTTTTGAGGACTTAATCCTCGCTTATGTTTTTCATTTTCTTTAATCCCGCTTTCGCGAAAGCGTTATCTGCATCATACCCATCTTCTCCTTTAAGAGCGATGTCCTTGAACTTATAGCTCAACATTTTGTAGTACAACTTTGCCGCCAGAAAGTCGGATGATTTTTCACTCGGGTTAGGACACAATTCTACGATGTCAAAACCTACTACGTTCTTCTCCTCAAATACACCACGCAAGAAGTCTAGCGTCTCGTACCAAAACAATCCACCAGGCTCTGGTGTACCGGTCGACGGACAAATGGAGGGATCAAAACCATCCAAATCAATCGTAATGAATACATTGTCTGTAAGGGCTTCGGTGGCCTTTTCCTGCCAGTAATCGTCCTGCGCCATCTCGTGGGCATAGAAAATCTTTTCTTCATCATTGATACCCAATTCTACACTGTCCATGCTGCGTATACCCACTTGAATCAGGTTCGTGTTTTGACTGGCTTCATAAACAGCGCAGGCGTGGTTGCATTTGCTGCCGTCATATTCCTTGCGCAGGTCTGCATGGGCATCAATCTGTAGAACGCTCAAGTTCTCAAACATTTCATTGAATGCACGTATGCTCCCAATAGATATGGAATGCTCTCCACCAAAAAGGGTTACAAACTTATTTTTCTTGATGTATTTTTTGGTAGTCGCATGTACCGCATCTACCATTGCTTCTGGTGAACCCTTTTCGGTCACTGGATCTGCGAGATAAACACCATGTTGATACACTTCTGTATCTGTTTCAATATCATAAAGTTCCATATTTCGACTGGCATCTAGAAAGGCATCTGGGCCTTTATCTGCGCCTTTTTGCCAGGTGCTCGTCCCGTCATAGGGAACTGGAATCAATACGATGGAAGCGTTGTCCAGACCAGCATGTTGATCTTCAATGCCGGCGTAGTTTTGAGTGGTCATGGGTAACTATTTAATATCAAGTGGATAAATATAATACATCTCAATGGCTCCTTAATAGCCCAAAATATCAAGCATTTGCTCTGATGTTTGTTGCTCACGGAAAATCCTGCTGGTTAACTCTCCATTCTCATCCCTATCTATTAGAATGTGCTTGGGTGTCGGTATCAAACAGTGCTGTAACCCACCGTAACCGCCTATACTTTCTTGGTAGGCTCCAGTGTTGAAAAATCCTATGTATAGTGGTTTATCTTTATGGTATTTAGGCAAATAGATAGCATTCATATTCTGCTCACTGTTGTAATAATCGTCGCTATCACAGGTCAAACCACCCAATAAGACACGCTCATATTCATCGTTCCAGCGATTGAGCGGCAACATGATAAACCGTTTGCTTATCGCCCATGAATCGGGTAGGGTAGTGATAAAGGAACTATTGATCATGCTCCATTTTTCACGGTCGTTCTGCTGCTTCTGGTGTAGAATCTTGTAGATAGCACCACCACTTTCTCCCACGGTAAACGAGCCGAATTCAGTAAATAAATGCGGAACTTCCACACCAGCATCTTCACAGACGATCTTGATCTGACTCACAATTTCCTCCACCATGTATTCATAGTCAAAGGCGAATGCTAGGCTATTTTTTATAGGGAATCCACCGCCAATATTAAGACTATCCAATGAAGGGCAGGATTTTTTGAGCTGTACGTAAACTTTCAAGCATTTGTGCAGTTCATTCCAGTAATAAGCAGTGTCGCGTATTCCCGTATTGATAAAAAAGTGTAGCATCTTGAGCTCGACTTGATCGTTGCCTTCAATTTGATTCTTGAAAAAACTCTGTATGTTTTTGTAGCCTATGCCCAAACGGCTGGTGTAGAATTCAAACTTTGGCTCCTCCTCACTTGCGATGCGTATTCCTACCTTAAATTTCTTTTCGGTAGCCTGTTGCAGCAATGGCAATTCTTCTAGATTGTCAATGACGGGAATGCAATTGTGCTGGCCTTCATTGATCAATTTTGCAATGTTTTCTATGTACACATCGCGTTTGAACCCGTTGCAGATGACATAGGTATCCTTGTCGATCTTACCGCTGGCCTTCAGACTATTGACAATATTGATGTCAAAAGCACTGCTGGTCTCGATATGGATATCATTTTTAAGTGCCTCGTGCAACACGTGTTTGAAGTGCGAACTTTTGGTACAGTAACAGTAATTGTAGGTGGCGTTGTAGTCCGCTTTCGCGAAAGCGGCTTCAAACCAACCTTTTGCACGATTAATGTTTTCAGAAATCTTAGGTAGATACGTGAATTTCAAAGGGCTGCCATATTCCTGTACCAGTTGCATCAGGTCGATGCCGTGAAAATGGAGTTGGCGTTCGTTGAGCTCAAATTCCTCGGTTGGGAAATGATACGTTTGATCTATAAGATCGAAGTATTTGGTATTCAATAGATTGATTTAAAATAATAAAAACAGGAAACTAAGTTCTTAATTGTACGTGACATCTATGTTAGACAAATATTAAATTTAGGCCATCATCTTCAAATTGATGACCTCTTGCTTGTTCAATAGCCTATAATTGCCACGCGGAAGATCTTTTTTGGTCAATCCGCCTAAAACAACGCGATCCAAAACGACTACCTCGTACCCTACATTATCAAAAATACGCTGCACGATATTATCTTTATTGCTGTGGATCTCGATACCTATCTCATTATTCTTACCTCCATCCACATAGTTGACATCAACCACACTGATCTCCTCACCTTCTATAGATACGCCATTGCGTATCTTCATGAGATCTTCATGTTTAAAGCTCCTGTCAAGGGCAACGTGGTAAATCTGACGCAATTTCCTGTTGGGATTGTTGAGCGCGTTTGCGATCTCTAGATCATTGGTAAACAGCATTAACCCAAGCGATTTTCTACCTAACCTTCCCACATAGTGTAAGCGAGATTCACTGGCAGTTGCCATCAAATCAAGTACTGTTTTAGAAGCCTTCTCTCCAGAACGCGGCGTGATGAAGCCCTTGGGCTTGTTCAAAAGAAAATATTCTTTTTTCTTAGGTTCAACGGAGCGGCCGTCAAACTTTACCTCATCAGATAGCTGAACCCTGTAGCCCATCTCTGTCACAGGCTTGTCGTTGACGGTAACACTACCAGCAGCGATGTAGATATCAGCATCACGGCGGCTACAAATACCACTGTTCGCAATGTATTTATTCAAACGTATTCCTTGAGCGTCAGACTTGGCAGTCGTTGTGACCTCCTTTTTTTTCCTGGAAACGTATTCCTTTTTGGTAACCGGGTTTCCAGATCTAGAAGTACCTATGACTTGGTTCTTCCCACCGCGCGTATTTTTAGGTGTCGCACTGCCGCGACCTGAGGTATTACTTTTATGCTCCTGCGAGCCGGCATTTCTCCTATTTCCACCCTTACTGCTAGAACTGCCGCTGCCACCTTGACGGCCACTGCTTTTTCCTTTAGATCCCTCGTTGCCTCTACTCATCGCATTAAATTTTTGCAAAGATAGGTTTTTGGGAAATGCCGTGATATAAGTTGAATTTAAGTTTGAACCTGAACTTAAGCTTAAACTCATACTTAAACTCATACTTAAACCTTAATTGAAACTTAATCTGTTTTTGAAAACACCTTCTCTGATATCCAGTCTTAAAAAATAAAATTAAAAGAAAAAATAAAATCAACACGCGGTAAATTCATATGGTATAATGTTTTTTCCTAATTCCTAATTCCTAATTCCTAATCCTTAAACCTAACCGTTGACTGCCGCTCACGATTCACGTTAAGTTGCGTGACATCTGGCCGCGAGTAGTGTCCTGCTGGATCAAAATTTTGGCGCTCTTCATATATACGATTTAAGTCGAGCGTGGCATAAATAATTTCCTCCCTACCTATTTGCGGTTCGATAATCCACTCGCCGTCTGGACCAGCAATACAGCTACCACCGTTAGCCAGAACTGCCGGTGCGTTTTCCAACAATTTATCTAAATGGGGAGTTGCTGCGGGAAAATCTTCTTTGCGCATCAAGCTGGATACAGATAAAACATAGGTGCGACCCTCACGCGCGATGAATCTGGTAATATCTTTTGTGTTTAGATCGCTACCCGGCCAGGCAGCTACATGAAGGTTTGTGCCTTGTGCATACAAAGCTGCTCGCGGTAAAGGCATCCAGTTTTCCTAACAATTGAGACCGCTCACTGTAAATTCCTTCAATTTGTGAGTGACCAATCCATGGCCATCACCTGGCGACCAGGTAAGCCGTTCATCATACGTGGGTTGCAGTTTACGGTGTACGCTTTGGATGATTCCGTTTTGATCTATGTAGACCAGACTGGCATATAAACTGTGACCGCCTCGATCGCCCGGGCGCTCAATAATTCCTAGATAGATGGCTATGGAGTTCGCTTTCGCGAAAGCGCAAACGGCATCCAGATCTCCACTTTCGATAACTACTGAATTCAGCGCATAGTGCCTATGCAGTTCCTTCACCACGTTTTTATTCCATGCTGCGCCATCAGTGAGTGCAAGCCAGAACGGATAACCCGGCAGTAATGCTTCTCCAAACACTACCAGCTCAGCTCCTTCCAATTTTGCCTGTTTGAGTATGGTTAGGATTTTTTCTAACGTCGCCTCTTTATCGAGCCATACCGGCGCAATCTGTGCAAGCGCTACAGTAATCTTGGAACTCATAAAATGGTATTGACACGGTTGAGGATGCCCGGTAAATCAATCAGCAGGATAGAAAAAACGCCAGCAACGATAATAATCTTTAGGATAAAATGAATCAGTAGATACTCCCGTTTTCTTCTGGAAGACCATAATAAGGGTAGGCAGACCAGCAGTGCTCCTGTAATGAATGCAAAATAGTAATTCATGTAACCCGTTTCAAAAAATGCGATCAATGCTATGATCGGAAACATAGTAACTATGGTGAGTATGGTGTAGAATTTTTTTGTGGCGCGCTCTCCCAGTACTACGGGTACCGTGTTATAGTTTTGGGCAAGGTCACCACGCAGGTTTTCAAGATCCTTG